>JBIOHA010000049.1:0-13085 GCA_044448625.1 Chitinophagales bacterium
CTCTAAAGACTCTTATGACGTCACTGGAGGTGAAGCCACAGCAGAACCTCCAAGGAAAGGTCTTGTGATGTCGGACGCTTGGAAGGATGAAAATGGAACACCATCAAAGAAGACTCCATTGAGTGATGCGCAGAGGAAAGAGAAACGACAGAAGACATTGAGTCTAAAAACTAAGAAAATATCACTGCTGCAAGAATACAAAGGTGTGACGTCACCAACAGCTGAAATGGAAGGGTTATTAGAGCGCAAACACGAGCTACAGAAAGGACAAGTAAAGGCGCCCATACGGTCATGGAAGCAGTACTACACTGTACTGTGTGGACAGTTACTCGTTTTACTTTGCTAAAATCGGGAGTGGCTGCTGACATGAAATTGAATTTGTGCGAAAGATAAAGCAAATGGTGGAACCGTGAACCAGGAACCAGGAGCCAGGAACCAAGAACCAGTTGGTAGTGACAGTTAGCTGTCCTGATTCCTGGTTCCTGGTTCCTGGCTATAATTTCAAAACTTTTTAAAACCATTCATCTTTGACCATTCTTCAACCTAATTTTGCTGCTCTTTAACAATTTGATCACCTGTATGAAAAAAATCTTTGTATTTTCCCTCGTTTTATTTTCAGTTGTATTGATCATTGCGGGTTGCGGTAAAAAGAAGAAGACAAAAGTATTTGCTCAGAATACAATTGTTTACGATCAGTCGCTACCCAATAACCAGGCGATGGCAAAATATCTTGCTGATTGCTATAATAATTATTTCAAAAATCCGCATAACAGGTTTGCGAGTTCCATAATCGCTAGCGATCTTGAAAAAAAGCCCGCACCAAAGGATCCAAAAAAATATACTGAATGGAAAAAAGCGATCGGCGATCAATGGTTGTTTGCAGGTGAAACTGATAAAGCCATTGCAAATTATGAAGAAGCAATGGAAAAAGTGGAAGAAGCAAAAGGCGCCGGCGAATTAATTGATGAAACCAGATTTATGCTTGCGGTAGCATATATGCGATCAGGGGAACAAAAAAATTGCGTTGCTAACCATACTGCTGAATCATGTATCCTTCCAATCCAGGAAAGTGCATTCTATCAAATAAAAGATCCAACCAAAAAAGCAATTGAAATCTGGAAAGTAATATTGAAAAATGATCCGGATGATCTCACTGCAAGATTTTTAATGAATGTTGCTTATATGAATTTGGGAGAATATCCTCAAAATGTTCCTTCCGAATTTGTTATCAGTCCCGAAAAATTTAAATCAGATTATGAAGTAGGAAAATTTCCGAATATCGCTGCTAACCTGGGCGTTGATTTTTTTACCAGGTCGGGTGGTGTTTGTGTTGAAGATTTTAATAATGATGGCAACCTCGATATTGTTGCATCAGGATGGTTTCTTGATGAACAAATAAAAATCATGATCAACAACGGCGACGGAACATTTTCTGATAAAACAAATGAATCAACATTAACTGGAATTACCGGCGGGCTTGATCTTAAAACCGCTGATTATAACAACGATGGCTGGATGGATATTTTAATTCCGCGTGGCGCATGGTGGAACGACTTTGGAAAATTACCGTCATCGTTACTCAGAAATAACGGAGATGGAACATTTACCGATGTAACCATGGAATCGGGATTGTTTGCTCATTTATATCCAACGCAATCAGCAGTATTTGCCGATTTTAATAATGACGGATGGCTGGATATATTTTTTGGAAATGAAACAAGAAGGGATACAGAAAAATATCCATGCGAATTATTTATAAGCGACGGCAAAGGAAAATTCAACAACGTTGCCAAAGAAGCCGGTGCCGATATTTTATGTTTCAGCAAAGGTGTTGCGGCAGGAGATTATAATAATGACGGTTGGATGGATATCGCCATTTCATCGCAGGGAACAGAAAATTATTTATTGAAAAATGAAACCGGCAATAACAACGGTAAAGTAAAATTTAAAGATGTTTCAAAAGAGGCTGGGATTATCGGGCCGATAAAAAGTTTCCCCATAGGTTTTCTTGATTATAATAATGACGGCTGGCAGGACCTGATGATATTAACCTACGATGCCGATAATTGTGATTACGATAATGCCTCTGAATATTTTGATAAGCCTGTAAAAGGAGAATATTCTATTTTATATAAAAACAACGGCAACGGGACATTTAGCGACGTGACCAAAGAATTGAAACTCCAGAAAGCAATGACGGTGATGGGTTTTAATTATGGCGATATCGACAACGACGGATGGCTCGATATGTACTGCGGAACAGGAACACCGAATTATACTTCCCTGGTGCCAAAACGCATGTTCAGAAATAACGAAGGAAAATCTTTTCAGGACGTAACAACCTCGGGTGGATTCGGACATTTACAAAAAGGTCACGGTATTGGTTTTGGCGATGTTGACAATGATGGCGACCAGGATGTTTATGAAGATATGGGCGGCGGCTATGAGGGCGATGCTTTTCAAGGTGCTTTTTATGAAAACCCCGGTAATACTTCCAATAACTGGATAACCATTAAGCTGGTTGGGACAAAAGCAAACAAATGTGCTATAGGTTCGAAAGTGAAACTCACTTTGCAAAATCCCGACAACTCTACCCGTGACATTTACCTGGTGGTAAGCGACGGCGGCAGTTTTGGGGTTAATAGCCTGCAGCTTGAAACCGGTCTGGGCAAAGCCATCGCTGTCAAACAAATTGAAGTAACATGGCAGGGCCCTAATGAAAAGCAGGTTTTCACCGATATCCCTATGAACGGATTTGTGAAACTTACTGAAGGGCAGCCGGCTTTCGAGACTATGACAATGAATTCCTATAAATTAAACAAAGGAACGCCCGCTGATTCTACCATGATGCATCATCACCACGAAATGTAATTCCATTCGAACTAATTCATTAACAAAACATTTAGACAGTGGTTACAGAAAATTTAATTCTACTGTATACTTGATGATATCAAATAAAAGAATTTTGCAAATATTAAAACCAACCATATGAGTAAAAGGAAAAAACGCATACTAATTATTATCGGAGTTCTTGTTCTCGCATTAGGAATCTCCGCTTTTGCAATGCCCCGCAAAATGCAAAAGAAACTCGCTCAAAAAGTGGGTCTGATAAAAGAGGAACATAAACGTGTTGCAGAACAACAATCTGTTTCCATTGAACCCATCAAGTGGGACCCATCAAAAAGCGGCAATGACGCAATGACTGAATACCTGCTAAAAGTCTACGACAAAGTAAATAAACCCGGACTTCGTTTTATGAATACGGCAATTGTTGAGAGCCTATTGGCTCAGCCTATTCCTGCAGATGTCAATGGAAAATTCACCTGGTATTTTGATGTTTGTAATCAACTGTTGAACTGCGGAAGAGTAAATGATGCAGTGGCAAAAGTGGACGAATTTGAAAAAGACCCTGATTTTAGTAAGTTAAATGCTGAGCAATCAGGAAAATGGTACTATAGCAAAGGACTTGTTTATTTAAGATATGGAGAGGTGCAAAATTGTATCGGTATGCATAATGCCGAATCTTGTATCTGGCCATTATCAAAAGCTGCGCAAAGCGAGAAGAAAGATGGGCCTAATATGGCAATCGAAGCTTATACCACTTGTTTGAAATATGATCCGAATAATTTATCGGCGATGTGGTTGTTGAATATTGCTTATATGCAAACAGGTGATTATCCTGAAAAAGTACCCGCACAATGGCTTGTTCCACCTTCATCTTTCAAATCTGATTATGATGTGCCAAGATTTAAAAATATTGCCATTGACCTCGGTGTTGATAATCCGAATATGTGCGGTGGTGCTATTCTCGATGATTTTAACCGCGATGGTTTGGTAGATATTTTTACCTGCGGCTGGGGATTAAAAGAAAGATGTTTCTTATTGCTGAATAAAGGCGATGGAACATTTGATGATATTTCGGTAAAAGCAGGTATAGATAATTATCCTGGTGGACTAATGATCCAGCAGACAGATTATAATAACGATGGTAACCTTGATGTTTGGATCTCAAGAGGAGCATGGTATGGCGAATTTGGAATTCTTCCGAGCTCAATGTTGAAAAATAATGGCGACAGCACTTTTACCGATGTAACTTATGAAATTGGTTTATGGAGCTGCCATCCGTCTCAGGCTTCAACCTGGGCTGATTTTAATAATGATGGTTGGTTAGATCTTTATGTTGGTAATGAAGCTTCACGCAAAGGAGATAAAGTAAACGATTGCGAATTGTTTTTAAATAATAAAGGCAAATTCAAAAATGTAGCAAAAGAATCCAAAACAAATTTCAATGGATTTGTTAAAGGAGTTTCTTCCGGCGATTATGATAATGATGGTGATCCCGATTTATATCTATCTGTTAATTCTGCCGAAAATCATTTATTCCGCAACGACACAAAAAAAGGAAGCAACAAATTAAGATTCACTGATGTTTCTGCTGAGGCAGGAATCACTGGCCCGGTACAAAGTTTCCCTTGCTGGTTCTTCGATTATAATAACGATGGCTGGCTGGATATTATGAATTTCAGCTACAGTGCAAATATCAGCGATGATGATATTCCTGCTGAATACATGGGCAAGCCTAAAAAAGGGGATAAAGCAGGATTATATATTAATAACCACGACGGAACATTTACCGATAAAGCCGATGAATTAGGGTTGGGAAAAAGAACCTTCCTCGTAATGGGAAGCAGCTATGGCGATTTTGATATGGATGGCTGGATCGATTTTTATGTTGGAACAGGAAAACCCGACATGCGGAGTTTAACACCAAACAGGTTATTCAGAAATGCTGAAGGACAAGGCTGGCAGGATGTGTCCACCGCTGCAGGCGTTGGTGTTTTACAAAAGGGCCATGAAATATCTTTTGCCGATTTAAACAATGATGGCTATCCTGAAATTTTTGCACAAATGGGTGGAGCCTATGAAGCATCCGGATTTTATGACTGCTTGTTTGCAAACCCCGCATCTTTTGGAAATAGCTGGATATCTATTGATCTTGTTGGAACAAAATCAAATAAAATTGCAAGAGGTGCGAGATTAAAAATTACAGTAACTGAAAATGGTGCCGACAGAGATATTTACGAATGGGTAACCAGCGGTTCAAGTTTCGGTGCAAATAGTTTACGTCAGGAAATTGGATTAGGAAAAGCAACAGCAATTAAACAAGTTGAAATTTCATGGCCAACAACCGGTGAAAAACAGGTGTTTAAAAATGTAGGACTGAATCAGCACATAAAAATAACGGAAGGAAAAAATCAGTTTGAAACATTAACCTTCAATATTTTTGAATTCCAATCCACACCAGAAAAATCATTTACACATAAAATGATGATGACAATGGATATGGGTGACGACAGGTATATGAAAATGAATCATCATAACCATTAATCATTTATAAAAAATAAATTCCCGATGGGATGTTGTTAACGCAGCATCCCATTTTTTTTTGATAAAGCAGTTTCACCTGAACATAAATCCACACACATACACACTTGCTCATTCACAAAAAAAATTGAGCAAAATTGAGCCTGTCTGCCGGCGGCGCCAGGCAGTCAAGATTGAACAAAATTGAATCCCCAACGTGAACACTTGAACACTTGAACACGTTAACACAAATCCCCACTGTAACTTCCCTGTCATTTATCAATAAGGCGGTTTTCCTATCAAATTAAACCCTAATTTTATATGGATTATGACAAGGTGCGGAACATATTTTTTTGTTTTGTTGTCCGGATTTATCACGATTACTTCCTGCCATAACGAATTCACCATTAATGGAAACTATGTTGAAAAAACTGTGGTTTTCGGATTGCTCGATTATGGCGACGATACCAATTTTCTCCGCATCGAAAAATCATTTTTAGATGAAAGCACCAGCGCATTTGTTCTTGCCGGTGATCCCTCAAATTATTTTTATGGAGAAGGCGATCTGGATGTTTATCTAGAACAATGGACGGATAATATCTTCATTAAAAAAATTAACGCTGTTTATGTGAATGGCGATACATTGGGAATTATAAAAGAGGAAGGAATATTTTCATCTTCTCCAAACATTTTATATAGGATCACAGAACCCATTGACTCTGTTTCTTTCTATAAATTATTTGTAATTAATAACAATACCGGCGATACGATCACTTCAGAAGCCAATGTCGTCCATAACTATTATTTATATTATCCTACAAAGCCGAACGTATTTGTTGATTATTCCGATACAACAAAGATTACCTATACCTGCAAGCAGGCAATTAATGGAAAGATGTACGAATTATGGATGCAATTCAATTATTACGAGCGGAATGAAATTTCCGGTGATTCCACTTTAAAGAGTATCGACTGGCAAATATTTTCCAATAAGATCGGCGACAATATAGACGGGTTCGGAAATATAACATACTCAATTGACCGGCGATTATTCTTTAATTTTCTTTCTACCTCAATTGATGTCGACGAAAATGTAGTAAGATATTTCAGCTCTATTGATTTTTATTGGTACTGCGGAGGAACGGAAATGTATGATCAATATTTAAATATCCTGGCTAATCTTGGTATCAATGAGGATTATATTTCTCCCGAGTACACAAATATTTCCGGCGGGCTCGGATTGTTTTCTTCACGACATAAAATTTCAGTCAACAATGTTTTCCTCACCGACCAGACTTTAGATTCCATCGCTTGTGGCGTAAATACTTCATCGCTTCGATTTGTTTCAAGCCATACTAATCCGGATTATCCAGGTTGTGGATTCTGAAAATGAGTAATGAGAAATGAGTAATGAGTGATGAGTAATGAGTGGGATTCAGAAATGATTGCAAATTTCCAACTCCTCATTTAATAAATTGAGCCCGCCTGCCTTTAGAATTGATTTTTAATCGTATTACTTATTATAATTAGTGTAGTGAATAATATTTGATACTCAAGGCGGGCAGGCAAAAATGAGCCTGTCTGCCGGCGGCGCCAGGCAGGCAAGAATGAACAAAATTGAGCAAAATTTACTGCCAATTGAGACTGCCACTGGCACCACTCCAAAATGAATAATGATTTTGTGACCGGATCCGCTTTTCCTACTTCCTACTTCTTACTTCTCACTTCTCACTTCTTACTTCTCACTTCTTACTTCTTACTTCTCACCATCCTATTCACAATACGGAAATCCCGGAGTAGTTACATTGGGAGCGAAATTCAATCCCGAGGTTACGGAACTGCAGGCAATTGAATCGCGGGTTTGAGTGGAAAGTGTGTAGATCTTTCCTTCTTTATGAAAACGGCTTGAAAGAATTCCAAGTCCGCCGTTTACGTTTGTATAGGCATCGCTAATTTGCCCTTCGGTAATTCCAAGTGTAGCATTATTGTATTCGAAATAATTAAATAATTCATTTCCTCCCGCATCAATAATAAATTGAATGGAGTCTGCAATCCGAATAAAATACAGATCATCAACAGGATCAAAATTGGATTCAATAAAACTATAGAAACTTGCACCATCTACATTATAGGTAACGGTTAATCCGCCATTGGTTGTTTCCGTTGTATAATTCGATTCAATTTTCCAATCTATTGCACCGGCATTGGTATAATGGATTGAATCTCCATCCGGAAAATAGGTGCCTTCGCGATAATGAAACCTTAACGCGACATCATAAATTTTAGCATCCTGTGCTGTCTTCCACCTTAACTGGTAAATTCCCTGTGGCGATACAGAAAAGTTTTGTGGAAAAATACCTTCATCATCGGGGCGTGTTATTGCAAAACTATCTACCAACGCAGTTTCAGCAGAAACAGTAATTCCGGTTTCAATATTTTCAGCAATTATTTTATATGAATGCGTATAATCAAGATCTGCAATAAATCTGTAAAGAATATTCGGAGAATTGGCAAATAATCCACCTTGTTTTGGAATCCCCAATGTGTCGCCATCAACTCTTTGAACAGGATAAGTAGTAATAAATGAACCGTTATTATATTCTTCTATCGATACAATTAATTCGTCGCCATAATAAATGGAATCAGAAAACGCTGCCATTGTTATTGCGTCAACATCATCATTAAGAAATGCCCTGTTTATTCTTATGAACTGGGTGTCAACTGAAGCATCCAACAAAGCATATATAACAGGAGTTTCTTTAAAATCAGCATTAAGATCAAAATCGGTAGAGCAACCATCACAAAACGCAGCGACAACAAATCCCGCCACAACAAGCCATTTATTCATAGCCGGCAAAGATATAGCTTTTACATTTTCGATTGTCGCCCAAAGGTAAAAAGGTGTCGATCTTCATACTTCATACTTCTCACTTCATACTTCTCACTTACCTAATAGCTGCCACGTTGTCATAAAACTTCCGGTGGTATAATCATTGACTTGCCAGTTGTGATAATCATTTAAAATCAAATATTATGGGAAAAATCATAGGAATAGATCTCGGAACAACCAATAGTTGCGTTTCAGTTATGGAGGGTAATGAACCGGTTGTAATTCCGAACGATGAGGGTCGTCGCACCACCCCGTCGATAGTGGCATTTTTGGATAATGGCGAAAGGAAGGTAGGTGATTCGGCAAAGCGTCAGGCCATCACGAATCCCCGCAAAACAATTTCCAGTATCAAACGATTTATGGGCAGGAGATATAGCGAGGTTTCAAATGAAATTGGAATGGTGAGCTACGAATTGGTTAAGGGCGATAATGATACTGTGCGGGTTAAAATTGGCGACAGGATGTATACGCCACAGGAAATATCAGCTATGGTGTTGCAGAAAATGAAGAAAACCGCTGAAGATTATTTAGGCACTGAAGTAACAGAAGCTGTAATTACTGTGCCCGCATATTTTAATGATTCACAACGGCAGGCAACAAAAGAAGCCGGTGAAATTGCAGGCTTGAATGTAAAACGCATTATCAACGAGCCAACTGCAGCTGCTCTTGCTTATGGTTTGGACAAGCGTCATAAAGACATGAAAATTGCCGTGTTTGACCTTGGAGGTGGAACATTTGATATTTCAATACTCGAATTAGGCGACGGCGTTTTTGAAGTAAAATCAACCAATGGTGATACGCATTTAGGTGGTGATGATTTTGATAAAAAAGTAATGGACTGGCTGGCAGATGAATTCAAGAAAGATGAAAATATTGATCTCAGAAAAGACCCGATGGCTTTGCAACGCTTAAAGGAAGCTTCTGAAAAAGCAAAGATCGAATTATCATCATCAATGGAAACGGAAATTAATCTTCCATATATCACAGCTGTTGACGGAGTGCCAAAACATCTTGTGAAAAAACTTTCACGTGCAAAATTTGAGCAGTTATGCGATGATCTTATTCAAAGAACATTGCGTCCATGCGAGGCAGCATTTAAAGATGCAGGATATTCAAAAAGCGATCTCAATGAAGTGATATTAGTAGGTGGTTCAACTCGTATCCCCAAGATACAGGAAGTGGTTGAACAATTCTTTGGAAAAAAACCAAACCGCTCAGTGAATCCAGATGAAGTGGTTGCAATTGGTGCGGCCATTCAGGGTGGTGTATTAACCGGCGAGGTAAAAGATGTGTTGTTGCTGGATGTTACACCGCTTTCTTTGGGAATTGAAACATTAGGCGGTGTTTTCACAAAATTAATTGAATCGAATACCACCATCCCGACAAAAAAATCGGAAGTATTTTCTACCGCGGCCGATAATCAAAGCCAGGTTGAAATTCATGTGCTGCAGGGTGAGCGGGCGATGGCAAAAGATAACCGGTCGATCGGGCGATTTATTCTCGATGGATTACCACCTGCACGCAGGGGTGTTCCACAGATCGAAGTAATTTTTGATATCGATGCAAATGGTATTTTACATGTAACTGCAAAAGATAAAGGAACCGGTAAAGAGCAAAGTATTAAAATTGAAGCATCAACAGGTTTGAGTGACGACGAAGTGAAGCGTATGCGTGATGAAGCAAAAGCAAATGAGGAAACAGATAAAATAGCAAAAGAAAAGATCGAAAAATTAAACAGGGCAGATGCTACCATTTTTGAAACAGAAAAGCAATTGACTGAATTTGGTGATAAAATAAGCGAAGGCAACAGAAAACCGATCGAAGATGCATTGAATGAATTGCGTGAAGCACATAAAAGTCAGGATATTGCCGCGTTAGATGCTGCTTCAGAAAAACTGACCACAGCATGGAACAATGCAAGCCAGGAAATTTATGCTGCACAGCAAAATGCGCAAACACAAAATCCTGATGCCGGTGCTGATCAAACAAATACCGATTCAAACAATAATGATAATGTGAAAACAGATGATGTGGAATTTGAGGAAGTGAAATGATGAGTAATGAGTGATGAGTGGGATGGATTTGAGTTTATTGAAATGAATAAAAATGAAAGGACCTGCCGTGATTGGCGGGTTTTTTTATTAAATGAATCATCATAGATCCGGCGTTTATATATAGTGCCGGCGTCCTCGCCGGTGCTCCAAAAGGCAACCAAAATTTCTCAACTTTGCATTAAATTTTATGAATGAAAGAATACATTATCTCCTCAACTGAAAAAATAAAACTGGTTGAATTCGGAACTGTAGATTATGATCATATCGTTGATCTGCGCTATGAAATATTACGCAGGCCACTTAAACTGAATTTCACATCCAGGCAACTAGCAGAAGAAAAGAATTTTTATCATCTCGGATATTATTACAACAACAAGCTTGTTGCATGCTTAATGTTGGTACCTGAAAACAATGGTAAAATGAAAATGAAACAGGTTGCTGTTGCAAATGAGTTTCAGGGAAAAGGGATCGGAGCAAAACTCGTTCTTACTTCGGAAAATTTTGCAAAAGAAAAAGGATTTGGAATAATGTATTGCCATGCGAGAGATAAAGCCATTCCTTTTTATAAAAAACTGGGATATCATTCAGTAGGGGAGATGTTTGAAGAAGTAACCATTCCTCACATGGAAATGGAAAAACAACTCACCCAACCAGATTGAGTTGAATTGTCGTCATAAATAAGCTTTGTAATTATCTTCTCCTTGGCTTCATTGTAGCATTGGCCGCGTAAACTTCCATATCAATATAGGTTGCAATCGTGGCCAGGGCGATCCCTGAATTTTGTGAAGATTCTATCCTGTTAGCTCTTTTTGGCTTAATCGGTTCCACAGGTGTTTCAACCATTCTCGTTATCAGTTTGGCGGGTGCCGGAACAACCTCTATGCGCACTTTTGTTAACCCTTTGGCCAGGTAATTCAGCTTACCTGCAGCAGCTACAGTAAGGTCTATCTCTCTGCTATTCCACACAGGCATACGGTCATTGATGCGGACAATTACCACAGAATCGTTGCTCAGGTTGGTCACTTTTACCCATGTCCCGAGGGGAAGGCTCTTATGAGCAGCCGTTAATTTATCCTGGGTGAAAATTTCGCCATTGGCAGTCTTTCTTCCCACAAACTTATCGTGATAGTAGCTCGCAATACCAGTTTCGGTGCGGACCGACTGTCCAAAGCTGCACGAAATTAGGATTGTAAACAGGTTTGAAAGGATGATCTGGTGAATAGTTTTTTTCTGCATTCCGATACGAAATTTAGTTTAGAGACCCTTCATTGCCAAATTTTGGGCCACCGGGTTGTCAACATGCAGTGATTGGGAAATAAATATCTGTCATCAAATCACCAAAAACTTCCGTGTCAGGAATCCGGCATCGGTATCAAACCGAATGAAATAGACCCCCGGGGTGACAGCTCCTGAAAGATTGATGATCTTAGGATCGGGGCGACCGGCGAGATTTTCAAGTTCCACGATCTGTCCCCATGAATTAAGTATGAAATAGGAGAACATCTGAACGTTCACCGTTGTAATATATATAATTGGATTCGCCATTGTAACGGGATTCGGTGCAATGGTTAACGACTGATCTGCCCCAAGTTTGGCCTGAGCCTGCTCAGGGCCCTGATCTTTAATTGCTTTAGTTTCAATGGAGATCTGTTGTGCATTCAATGATACCGACATAGCAAGTATGCAAAGAATAATAACCTGGCGTAGCTTCATGTTCTAGAATTGTTGATTGTAAAATGGCTGTTAGGCAAAAATAATCAATATTTGATAATTACCAATATGTGCCGTCATGATTATGTCAAAAGAGCTTGAGCACACCTAATCCATATCTTGCTTCGTGTTCCAAAAGCCATTGTTTCCTCCATAATCCACCAGCGTATCCGGTTAAACTATTATTCGCTCCAACCACGCGGTGGCAGGGAATAATTATGGCAATTGGATTTTTACCATTTGCCGCTCCTACCGCACGTACACTTTTTTCGTCGCCGAGTTTTTTTGCCACATCAAGATAGCTGGTAGTGGATGCATACTTTATTTTTTTCAATTCATTCCATACCGATGCCTGGAAGAATGTTCCAACCGGATTAACATTTAATTCAAAATCTTTTCGTGCACCTGCGAAATATTCTTCAAGTTGTTTTTTGCAATCGGCAATAATTTCTGGAACTGTTTCAGAAAATGAATTTGAAGCCCTGTCGAAACTCACCGAGAAAATTGAACTTTCATCTCCCCTGATCTCAATTAATCCCAAAGGCGATTGAAAATAAGTGGTGATGATGCTCGACATAAATAAAATTCTTTATAGCCGTTTTATTGTTTTGTATAATTGAATTCCGCTTTTTGAAATTCCCCCTTCACTGTCCCTTCTATTTTTGCATTCATTGTTTTTTCGTCAACAGGATCGTATAAAATTTTTTGTGGGAAATCGTGTGCAGGATTTTCAAATGTGAACCAGCCGTTTTTTTGTCCTGGTAAAAGTAATTACACCGGCAACCCGTGATTTTATACTGCAAAGTTTGCTTTCCGTCTTCGGTCTTTAAAATATAGGTTCCTTTTGAAAGGGACTGCAATCCGCTAACAATAATACGGTTATCACCGGGGTGTAAATCGTTTCGTTGTTTCATTAATGCTCTGCCCGAACCGTCATAAATGGTTATGCGGAACAGTGTTTTTTGCTGAGCATACACTTTCAGGGCAATGTAATCGGTAAATGGATTTGGGAACATCGTCAGTATATTATTACCCTCTTTTAATTTTATCGTTACAATGTTGCTGTA
>JBIOHA010000050.1:0-12973 GCA_044448625.1 Chitinophagales bacterium
ACTCATTACTCATTACTCATTATTCATTACTCATTATTCATTACTCATTATTCATTACTCATTACTCATTATTCATTTTCTCAATCCGACGCCGCCCCTCCTACATTTTTCTGCAACAAAAAACTTTCATACACCACATCCATAATTTTATTTCTCGTTCCTTCAGTAACTAATTTATTCGGATCTGCTTTTGGCTGAACGCGGTTAGAAAGAAAAATATAAATGAGATCGTATTTTGGATCCACCCAAACGCAGATGCCTGTAAATCCCTGGTGGCCGTAAGTTTCGCCTGAAGCATAATTACTTGTTGGCGATGTATTTTCCATATCGGGTTTATCGAAGCCTAAACCGCGGCGTGAAATAATACTTTGTTTTTTTGTCCAGAGTTTAATGGTTCGTTCATCGAGATAATGTGTTCCTCCATAATCGCCGCCATTTAATAACATCTGGTATAAAATGCCCAGGTCCTCGGCGTTGGAAAATAAACCGGCATGTCCTTCAACACCACCCATCATGGCCGCACCCATGTCGTGCACGTATCCCTGCACCGTTTGATAGCGAAAATAATTATCGTTCTCTGTCGGCACGATCTGGCTTTTTGGAAATTTATTGAGCGGATTAAATTCGGTGGTTTGCATTCCGAGCCTGTCGTAAAAATATGTATTCGCAAATACCTCCAGTGGTTTGTTGGCTATCCTCTCAAATATCCTTCTCGAAATATATAAACCGAGGTCGCTGTAAACATATTTTTTTTCTTTGAGCGTAACATTTTCAATAATATTCCAGACGGTGTCTTTATAATCATCACGCATAAAAATGCCTTCCGCAACCGGTGTTGTAAATCCTTTTATTTTTGATTGATTGTAATACAGCGGATCCAGCGTTCCATCTTCCTTTAATGTTTCCTTATAAAATGGTATCCATGCCGGCAAGCCCGATTGATGCGTGAGTATATCACTCAATTTAAGATTTGCAATTGTTGTTCCTTTGGTTTCAGGTAAATAATCAATTACCTTTTTTGAAATATCAAATAAACTATCGTCGTATAATTTCATCAGCGAAACAATGGTTGCCGATGTTTTAGTAACCGACGCAAGATCATAAATACTGTTTAATTCAACTTTTTGCTTTTTATCATATTTAAAATGACCATATGCTTTATCCCAAACCACCTTTCCATTTTTTGCAACAAATACCTGGCAGCCAGGAGCCGCTTCTTTTGCTATCATGGATTTAACTATTGAATCGATCTTTGTTAAATAGGCAGGATCCATTCCCGTTTCTTCTGGAATGGAATATTTAAATCGCTGCAAAAACCCGGTTTGCATTCCGTCATTCACAAGAAATTTTCCTGAACCCACCGGTAATTTTCCTTCAAAGGGAATTCCGCCAAACATCGCCATGGCAGTTGCCTGCTGGGTATAAGCATCATCGTCGTAACTGACAATTTGATATTGCGCCGATTCAAACTTGTCGAGGGCATAGGGCGTTCCAAATAAAACCACCACAGTTTTTGTCATGAGTGATAACTGGCGAATAATATTTTCAGTATTTGTTGTAATACCGTAATCATTATTTCTTGCCCTTTTCATTTGATGCACGCTAACAATTACCACTTCATATTTTTTTAATTTTTCATATACGAGTGTAAATGTGGATGCATCAGCAGCTTTATCGATCTGGTAATTATCAATTTTAATATATTTTCCAAGATATTCCTGGAAAACAGTTTTATTTCCATTATCAATACTGAACGATGCAATATTGAGTGTATCCAATTGCTTAAATGGAATTAAGCTGTCGGATGCATTTGCAAGTGTTATACTTTTTTCTGTTATTGCTCTTTTTAATAAAGTGGCATCAGTGGTATTAAGATCGGCAGTAATATTTTTCACTTCAACCGGTTCGTATTTATTTAAACCGGCAAATGCTTTTGCTTTTAATATTCTACGCACACTCGCATCCAGTCTTTCTTCTGTAATTGTACCATTTGCCACTGCTGCTTTTATTGCTGCAAATGCCACAGGCACATTTCCGCTGAACAACAAAAAATCATTCCCCGATAAAAAAGCTTTCACTTCCAGCTCACCGGATTTGAAATGCGCACTTACACCCTGCATATTTAAAGCATCGCTGAAAACGAGGCCCCTGAAGCCAAGCGTATCACGCAACAGATCAACACCAATTTTTTTTGAAACCGATGCTGCAACATTTGTTTCATTATCCAAAGCAGGAATAAATAAATGTGCGAGCATGATAGATCCCAAACCTTCATTCATTAATATTTTGAAAGGATATAATTCGAGCGAATCAAGATGCGCATAAGAATGATTTATTACCGGCAGGGTAACATGACTATCGGCATCAACATCACCATGTCCTGGAAAATGTTTTCCGCAGGCGATGATATTATTATCCTGCAATGCATTCATGTACATCAGCCCTTTTAGTGCTACATTATATTTATCCTCTCCAAATGACCTGTCGCCAATAACAGGGTTGGCCGGATTATTATTTATATCGATAACAGGTGCAAAATTCACATGTACACCAAGCCTTTTTAATTGTTTGGCAATTGCGTCGCCGGCGAAATAAGCAGTAGAATCATCGGTCATTGCACCCCAGGTAAGCTGGCGTTGAAATGAGATGACAGAATCAAGGCGCATGGCAGGCCCCCACTCGGCATCCATAGCTATTAGCAAAGGCAGCTTTGAAATATTCTGAAAATTGTTGGTGAGCCTGGCCTGTCTTACCGGACCTCCTTGCATGAAGATCAATCCGCCGATATTATATTTTTTAATGAGCGTTTCCACCTCTTTTACGTGAGCTGCATCTTTATTGGAATAAGCGGGAATCATAAACAACTGCCCGATTTTTTCGTCGGTTGACATTGTCGCCATTAATGAATCCACCCATGGATAATTCTGATCGTAAAAGGCGATCTTTTTTTCATCGGAAGTTAAGGGTGCCCTTGGGCTGAAAGATGCTGATGCAAATCCCGCAGTAAATAATAATATGAAAGCTAGTTTGGTAAACAAGGCTGTAAATTATCGAAACAAAATTTGAATGGTGTAAAATTAAACCCAAGAACCATGCTTTGAACAATATTTACCCATGATTGGTTGTTATCTGGTGTAAATTTTAAGACAAGGGAACTTGGTATATCTTTAACTTTGCAAAGGAACGATGAACATCTTTTCTTTGATACACCTTTACCAATTTTATTTTGATCAATTGAAGTAGCAGGATACATGGCGGATATTATTCATTTATTACCCGATTCGATAGCCAACCAGATTGCAGCAGGCGAAGTGATACAGCGACCGGCCTCGGCAGTAAAGGAGCTGCTTGAAAACGCTGTGGATGCCGGAGCTTTAGAGATCAGGCTTTTTATTAAAGATGCCGGCAAAACACTGATCCAGGTAATTGACAATGGTTCGGGTATGAGCCAAACCGACGCCAGGATGTGTTTTGAACGCCATGCCACTTCCAAGATCCGGACTGCCGACGATATTTTTACCATCAGGACCAAAGGGTTCAGGGGGGAAGCCATGGCGAGTATTGCCGCAATTGCCCAGGTTGAATTAAAAACCCGGCTTAGGGAAGAGGAACTGGGAACGAGAATAGTGATTGAGGGATTTGATCTCAAAAGCCAGGAACAGGTGCAATGTCCCGGGGGGACAAATATTTCTGTGAAAAATCTTTTTTTTAATGTTCCTGCACGCAGAAATTTCCTCAAATCAAATACGGTAGAATTAAAACATATCATCGACGAATTTGAGCGTGTGGCACTCGCACATCCGAATATATTTTTCAGCTTTCAGAATAATGGGGTTGAAATATTTCATTTAAAGCCGGGCAATTTTCGCCAGCGCATCATTCATTTATTCGGAAATAATTATAATGAGAAACTTGTTCCGGTGGAAGAAAATACTTCTGTTGCCAATATTCGCGGTTTTATCGGCAAGCCCGACAGTGCAAAAAAAACCAAGGGCGAGCAATTCTTTTTTGTGAATAACAGGTATATCCGCAGCCCGTATTTACATCATGCCGTAATGAGTGTTTATGACGACCTGATCGCAGATGGTTGTTATCCTTTGTATACAATATATATCGACATTGATCCGTCACGCATAGATGTGAATGTGCACCCTACCAAGCAGGAAATAAAATTTGAAGATGAGCGGATAATTTATACATTCATCCAGGCGGGGGTGCGTCATGCGCTTGCCCAATACAGCGTTACGCCAACGTTGGATTTTACCCTCGATCCTACTTTCGCAAACCTGCCGAGTTTTTATACCAAGCAACGTCCTGAGGAAAAAACAATGGCGAATGTTTCATTCAAAACGCTGGAGAGCAGTATGAATGAATTTCCCGTTGTTGAGAAATTTAAAATTCCCGAAAATCAGAAATTCGATTATGAGAGAGAATATCCTCATATAAAACCGGAACCTGAAATAAAAGCAGATACCATTTTTGAGCAGGTGGAAAGCGCTCCTTCATTTCAGATCCATAATCAATACATTGTTGCACAGATAAAATCGGGATTTATTGTAATTGATCAGCAGGCAGCTCATGAAAGGGTGCTGTATGAAAAATATTTAACCCAGCTGAGCAACAAAAAACATCATAGCCAGCAGCAATTATTTCCTTATACTTTAAATCTGTCGGGTTCCGATACCGCAATATTAAATGAATTGATACCCGATATAAATAATCTTGGGTTCGATATTCAACCATTTGGAAAAGACGCATTTGTAATTCATGGCGTGCCTGTGGAGTTTGAATCGGGCAATGAGCAAAAAGCAATTGAAGATCTTATTGAACAATTCAAGGAAGAAAGATCTGCCATGAAGCTGAATAAGCATAGTGTTATTGCCAAATCGCTGGCAAAAACAAATTCAATAAAACGCGGACAAAGATTGGATGAACGTGGAATGCGCCATCTTACCGATGAATTATTTGCATGCACCACACCATATGTTTCACCATTCGGAAATTTAACCTTCACTACATTTACTTTGGAAGAATTAGCAAAACAATTTCAGAAAAATAATTGAGCAAGAATGACCCAGTTCCAACCGACGAGATTTAATTATTTACCGCCTGTAATTAAAAATTTATTGATCCTTAACGGCCTTGTGTTTTTAGCAACACTGGCATTTCCATCGCTCATTAATGAATTAGGATTATATTTCCCCACGTCACCTGATTTCCAACCTTACCAGATCGTAACACATATGTTTACGCATGGCAGCCTTAGCCATGTGTTTTTTAATATGTTCGCATTATGGATGTTTGGTGCTGTTTTGGAAAACGTATGGGGCCCAAAACGATTTCTTACTTATTATTTTATTACGGGATTAGGCGCTGCCGTTTTGCATATGGCAGTGAATGGTTACCTGTTATATCATTCCGTGGGAACATTATTTCCTGATATCATTATTAATGGCGACCATTTTTCAGGAAACTATTCTGCCGGCCAGATGCAAACAATTGCCTCGAGTTTTGCTCCCACAATCGGCGCATCCGGTGCCGTTTACGGAATATTGGTAGCCTTCGGCATGTTGTTTCCAAATACTATGATCTTCATCTATTTCCTGTTTCCGATAAAAGCCAAATACCTGGTCATTATTTTGATCGGCGTTGAATTATTTCTTGGCTTCCAGGCAAACCCTACAGATAATGTCGCCCACTTTGCGCATCTCGGTGGTGCGCTCTTCGGATTTTTATTGATCAAACTCTGGGGAAGGAATAAAAAACAATTTTATTGAAGATGGATATCATCAGCGATATTAAATACCAGTTCAGACATGGCAACACATTAATGAAATTGTTGCTGGTGAATGTGCTGGTGTTTGTAATCCAATCCATTTTATTATTGTTTTTTTATATCGGTGGACAAAGAGATGAATACGTTATTTTTTTAAGCCGCTGGCTTTGGCTGAACGACGATCTTTCCATTTTAATAACAAGGCCATGGACAATTTTTACCCATATGTTCATGCATGATCCTTCCAGCGTTTTTCATCTTTTGTCGAATATGCTTTACCTCTATTTTTTCGGGAGGATATTTGCCGATTTTATTCAGCCAAAAAATGCAATGCCGTTATATTTATTGGGTGGATTGGTTGGTGCTTTTGTTTCCATTGCGGTTACCAATTTAATTCCTGCCTATCATGAAATGGTGGGTATTCCAATGGTTGGCGCCTCGGCAGCCGTAATGGCCATTGTATTGGCAACTGCTACCGTTGCCCCTAATTATTCTGTATTCGTAATTTTTATCGGGCCGGTTAAAATAAAATACCTCGCATTGCTGGTAATTATTATCGACCTTGTAAGCATCCCTTCGGAATATAATCTCAGTGGTCATGTTGCACACCTGGGCGGTGCATTAACAGGATATTTATATATTCGCAGTTACCAGAAAAATAACAACTGGTTTCATTGGTGGCCAAAATTTGAAGGGCGTGTTGCAGGATTATTCGAAAGGAAAAAGCCAAAAATTGTTTATGTGAATCAAACCCTTCGCAATCAAAAACCGTCATCTCCTTCTGAAGCAGGAAAAGTGGAAAAACAAAAAAAACTGGATGCCATCTTGGATAAGATCAAAGCCGGTGGATATGATAGTTTGAGCAAAGCAGAAAAGGATTTTCTATTTAAAATAAGCAACGAAAAATAATGAAGTGGTGGCATAAAATATTTTTGGTGATAACCATTCTTGTTTTGGTACTGCTGATCGGTTCCTACATTGCCATGTATGTCAGCCCCGAAAGTTTCTTGCCACTTGCATTTATTGGGTTGGGCTATTTCCCGCTTTTGATCATTTATTTATTATTTCTGGTGATCTGGTTTTTTATCAGGAAAAAGGTTTTTTATGTTTTATTCTTATTTCTTCTCCCGGGGTTTAAGGCACATCTCAGTTATTTTTCAGCTGGGTCACTTAAAAAAGCTGATACCGAAGGGAAAACAACTTATAAAATTCTCCAGTACAATATCCAGGGATTTGATGCCTATAATAAAAAAGGGAAATACCTGCATCGCGAAGAGATCCTCGAAAATATTCTAAAAGAAAAACCTGATATTATCTGTCTTGAAGAGTTCAACACCTATCATAATCATCCAACGGAAAAAAGCAATTTAGATATGGTGCTGAATGGAACCGGGCTTGAATATTATTATTATTATAAAGCCTACGAAAATTCAAAAGCAACGAGAAGCTTCGGTTTAATTATTCTATCGCGATTTCCTGTTGTTGATTCGGGGCATCTCGAATACCTTTCGCTCAGCAAATTAAATTCAACGATCTATGCAGACCTGAAAATTAATAATGATACGATTCGCGTTTTTTGTTCACATCTCCAGTCAACACAGTTAAGCCATTATGATCTTGAATTTATTGAAGCAAGCAATGAAGCCGAATCTGATTTTGATGCCGACAGGGTGACCAATAAATTAAAGATGAGCTATGCATTGCGTGCGCAGGAAGTGGATAGTATTTCCATATATTTAAAAAGATCCCCGCATCCAATTATTTCCTGCGGCGATTTTAATGATACACCGGTTTCATATGTGTACAGGATTATGTCGGAAGATCTGCAGGACGCATTTTTGCAAAGGGGATTCGGCATCGGAGCAACATATAGCCCAATGCCGCTGGTGAGAATTGATTATCAGTTATTCGACGAGGATAAATTTGAGATCACCGATTTCAAAAGGATAAAGGAAAATTCGAGCGACCATTATCCCTGTATTACTACGTTTACCATCAACTCTGATTAAAAATAAAATCCCCTCAAAAAAAAATGCCATCCACATTTCTGCGGATGGCATCTGGTTAAGCTATAATATCTTTTCGATTTATTTAATAATTGTCAATTGCTGATTGTATTCTTTACCATCAACAACAACTTTTACGATATATAACCCCGATGAAATATTATTGCTCAAATTGATCTCATTATTAATATATCCATTTATCATATCTGCATTAGCTGAGTAAATGATCTCACCCAATGTATTTAAAACATATACATCAGCCTGACCATTTGCTTCCTCTCCAAGCATCAATTCGATATTAAATTGAGATGATGTTGGATTTGGATAGATAATAAATGAATTTACACTTTCAGACAGCTCACCTGCACGACAGGCAGAAACCGTCATTGTTGCAGTTTGTCTTGTGCAAGTTGCATTTGAAACCAAACAATAATAATCACCCGCTACAGTAGCTATATAACTGTAACTTGTTGCACCGCCAATTAAGCCGCCATCCAAATACCACTGCCATGAATAATCACCTGCATAGCTCGCTTTTAATTTTACCGTGGTGCAAAGACTGGTACCATTTGGAGCAGAAATATTCGCATTAGGTCCTGTAAACACACTTGTAAGCACAGCATCAGAAAGATCAAAACATCCAGCAGGAATATTAACCTGCACCTGGTAATAACCTGCTTTTGTTGCCTGATAAGTTGGGTTAACAGCACCCGGAATGAGGTTTGCATTTTTAAACCACTGATATGTATACCCTATTCCTGTGTTTGAAGCAAGTGTAACATATCCTGGCTTACAAATAACTGTTCCTTCCGGAGTTGAAATTGTAGCAGTTACCATTCCTTCGTCAGTATCACCATTACAGTCGTTGTCAAATCCGTCGCAAATTTCCGTTGCCGCAGGATTTATTGCAGCATTTGTATCATCGCAATCTGTTGCATCCAAAACATAACCAACAGGAGTTCCTGAACATGAAGGTAAACTTGCTCCGGCATCACCGTATGAATCGCCATCAGTATCAGCATAATAAATTGTAGTTGCGCCCACAGTAATTACAACTGTAGCACAAGCCGTATTATAACTATTACAAACATCTTCAGCCCTAACATAATAAGTATGTGTTCCTGCAGGTGGTGAAACGAAAAGTGATAATCCTGTTCCTGCAAACGTAGTTCCGCAACCACCGGTATACCAGTTAACAACTGACGAAGGGCTTAATTCAGTAAACGAAGCTGTCAGGGTTGCTGATTCACCTTCACATAGATCATAGTCGTCGGAACTTGCTGTTGGGTCAGTGCTCAACGGCGTAATTACACTTTCTATCATGAAACGGTTAAGTGTAGTATATGGTCCTGCAAGCGCACCGCCGCCATAAGCATTTGAATAATATGCGCCAGGTCTTGTGGGATTTGATTCTGATTGTGTTCCAACAGGAAAATATGCTGTTGCATTTACAGTTTGTTCAAGTCCAACAAAGATGTCTTCATTAGAAAAACCCGGAGGTGTTGGGAAAGTAAATGTAAAATAGTTGCCTGCATCACCCGCTGTAATAACGTGATCGGCAGAAACAGCTACCTGCACCCCACCGGAATTACAAACAACACCGCGAACAGTATTTCCAATTGCAGTACCACCAAATAAATTAACCCTAACTGCTTCAACATTGGCGCAACCGGTTATATGGTATTTATTCAGGATCTGACCGGAACCTGCTCCAAATCCAACTCCACCGGTTTGTGCTGAATTATCAGAATAGGAATAGGTATCCCCGTTCACGAGGTGTATATAGCCTTTTTCATTATTTGATGTTATGAATTCTCCTCCTAATGTATTTACCGAAACAATAACAGTATCTGTTTCCTGAATGGTTGGTGTCCAGCCGGCTGCAGTTATATATTTTGATTCGCCACCGGTGAAAGAATAATTGGTTGTATTTGTATACCGTACTGTTCCGGATACTTTTTCCTTGATCGTAAATGTAACGTCATATGATTGTGGTGATAAAGATTCATTCTTTACTCTCGCTGCAACTGATTGAGGGTTACTGAAAGGAATAGGAAGTTTTCCAAGGCAATAAACATCGGTAACATTACCATAGTCAACATTGGAATTTCCAAAACGGGTTACTGGGCGAAAAGCCGAAGCGGTCATAAATGTACCGTAAGAAACCTGGCTCTGATATGTATAGCAACTATTCGCAACAGCGGCATTACACAACACTGTTGGAGCTCCTAATGGAAGCGCCAATGCTGTTGTGGTTTGATATTCAAAAGCAACATATACGCCCTGGCCGGCTATAGTATTGAAAGCTGCTGTTCCAGGTCCACCGGTAGGTACATCAATGCTGAATTGAACGCCTGAGTTGCTGATGGTAATTGTTCCATCACAGACCTTTGTAAAACCAACAGTACTGAAAGTAGCACCTCTGCTATAAACAAGATCTGTGGAGCTAAGGAGGTAAACTTTCAGGTTACCGGTTGTTATGGCATTCTGAGGTGTTCCCGCCTGCCATGTCCAGCCTACTGAAGTAACGAGATCGCTTCCAAAACCAGAAGAGGTCATATCACTTGGGTTGATATAATACAAAGTATTGATATAAAGCCGTGATCCCTGGGGTGCACGTCCGTTACCTGAAGTTCCGGGTGAGGGTACATCAGACAATACTGTAATAACTGCTGCCGAAAGGGTTTGAGACAGGCAGAGCATCAAAATAAAAAGCGTTGATAATTTTAAGATTTTTTTCATAGTGCAAATTTTGAATAGTAAGAAAATTATTATTGAATGAAATTAAAAGAGGAGTCGGGTAAATTAGAAATTGGATAGCTTTTCATATTTGTGTGTTTAAAAGAAACAGCCCATTATTTTTGATTCAAGGGATTGGAAAATGAAAAGTAAGGAGTTATTTTAAAAAAACAAATTTTTTATGGCTATTTTTTTATTGATGCAACCCATAACCACCTGAACCAATCGCCTTAACCTGCTACCTTTGTTGTATGGTCAAGGAGTTATTTCATCAAAACAATTTACTGGTTTATAATACACTTTCCCGTCAAAAAGAAAAATTCGTTGCATTACACCCTCCATTTGTTGGAATGTATGCTTGCGGCCCAACTGTTTACAGTGAACCCCATCTGGGAAATTGCCGGAGCTTTACCATGTATGATATCATGTACAGGTATCTCATACATCTTGGCTACAAGGTGCGCTACGTGAGAAATATCACCGATGCCGGCCATGTTGAAAGCACCAGTGGTGCAGTTGGCGACAGGATATCGGAACAGGCGAAAATTGAACAGGCGGAACCGATGGAGATCGTGCAAAAATATTCCGTACAATTTCACCGGATAATGGACATATTAAATTGTCTTCCACCCAGTATTGAACCTACGGCAACGGGACATATTGTTGAGCAAATTGAAATGACAAAAAAAATAATTGAAAATGGCTACGCCTACGAAACTGAAGAAGCCATTTATTTTGATGTAGAAAAATATGCCGCCAAAAATGACTATACGATTTTAAGTGGAAGGAATCTTGACGAATCTTTAAATAATACAAGAGAACTCGATGGTCAGCAATCGAAAAGAGGAAGACTGGATTTTGCATTAATGATTAAAGCAAAACCTGAACATATTATGCGCTGGCCTTCGCCCTGGGGTGATGTATATCCCGGATGGCATATTGAATGTTCGGCGATGAGCGAAAAATATCTCGGAAAAACTTTTGATATCCATTGTGGCGGAATGGATCTGATACCAACACATCATACAAATGAAGTTGCTCAATGTATCGCATGCAATCAAATTGCACCGGCAAAATACTGGCTCCATCCTAATATGTTAACCGTAAATGGCCAGAAAATGAGCAAGAGCCTCGGCAATTCATTTTTACCAGCCGAATTATTTGACGGATCCCATCCATTGCTCGATCAGCCTTATAGTCCCATGACGGTTCGCTTTAGCATGTTGCAGGCACATTACAGAAGTACATTAGATTTCAGCAACGATGCACTTAAAGCTGCAGAGAAAGGATATAAAAGGTTGATGAAAACAAATAATTTACTTTCATCAATAATTATTAGCGGAGAAATAAACAATGAGGAAGAAGCGGCAGTAAATAAAATATTAGTTGCTGTTTACGATGCTATGAACAATGATTTTAATTCTGCCCAGGCAATTGCCGAATTATATGAAGGCGCAACTTTAATAAATACATGGGCCGACCTTCGCAATAAAAAAGCCGATATCAAAGAAAATACTTTATCAAGGTTAAAAGAATTGTTCAACAATTTCCTGTTTGATATTTTCGGATTAAAGCAGGAAGACGATAATAATAATGAAATGATGAATGGCGTCATGAATTTAATTATTGAGATCCGCAACGATGCGAGAAATAAAAGAGACTTTGACATTTCAGATAAAATACGGGATGGTTTAAATGCTGCAGGTATTAAATTAAAGGATGGCAAAGATGGAACTGCCTGGGAAGCTGAATAATTAAATTATCATGGAAAATTCCTTTGAGCAGCTCGCCGCAAGTTACGATCGTGAGTTTTCCGATACTTTAACAGGCAGGGCCCAACGGAACATTGTTTGGAATTATCTCCTTCGCAATAACATTAATAACAAAACAATTCTTGAGCTCAATTGCGGCACTGGGGAAGATGCGGTTTTTCTCGCATCAAAAAATCAGGTTACTGCAACAGACGGTTCGCAGGCTATGCTGGATATTACCCAGAGTAAAATACTCAAGGCTCAACTTGAATCTAAATGCGCTGTTTTATTATGGGACCTGAATCAACCATTTCCAGCTATTAAAAATAACCAGTACGATTTCGTCTTTTCAAATTTCGGCGGATTGAATTGCCTGAGCAACCAAGCAATAATAAAATTGTCGGAGGAAATTAACCATCTCATTAAACCAGGCGGAAGTATTGTAATGGTAATAATGGGGAGATTCTGTTTATGGGAATGGATATATTTCACAATGAAGGGAAAGTATGTCGAGGCAAGAAGGCGAAAGTCGAAAAATGCAGTGAATGCAAAATTGGGTGAAATCGCTTTGATCGACATCTGGTATTATTCGCCAGATGAATTAAAAAAATGTTTTGGTACTGAATTTAATCTCTTTAATAAAAAACCTGTTGGCATTTTTATCCCACCATCTTATATTAATTATGATTTCAGGAATAAAC
>JBIOHA010000051.1:0-12748 GCA_044448625.1 Chitinophagales bacterium
ATAAATAATAATAAAAAATACCGAAATTAAATTAACCCCTGTGAACTCTGGGAGCTCTGTGTGAAAAAAATAAAGAAAACTTAGAATACGCTGATTAGAAAAATTAAAATAGATCTTTTAATATAAACTTTGCGCAACTTTGTGCCGTCGTGCTTTTGTGGCTATAACGGATCATTAAAAGAAGTGCGAACAAAAACGGTATCCAGTATCCAGTATCCAGCATCCAGTATCCAGTATCCAGCATCTATAAATTAATCACATAATAAATGATATCAAAAGTAAAGGTCAGCACAATATTTAATTGCTCATTGGAAAGCGCATTTAAAACACCAATGCTCTGTGATGTTTCAAAAGTACATACGGGTTATGGCATCATGCCGAAAGTAACACATTGCACCGAATATGAGAACTGGGGCAAACCGGGATCAACCAAAAAAGTATTTGTTGCCAGATCATTTTCTCAAAAAGGTGGATTCGCATCGGTAGATAAAATAATTGAACGTGTAGAAAATCAATACTGGAAAATTGAAGTAAGCGATTTTCAATCGTGGATGCTCGGATTTTATAAATTCGCCGGCGAATGGAAAACAACAGAGGTTGAACCCAATAAAATTTTAATTGAGTATACATATGATCTGCATTCCGCTTACTTCTTATTATATCCATTTAACCTGCTGTTCGCAAAAGCTTTTTGGAAAACCTATATGAAAAGAGTTTTAGAAAATGTTCGGATGCTTGCTTATAATAATGAGCCGTATTTGTATGAATAATGGAACCAGGAACCAGTCCGCAGGACCAAATGGGGAGCCAGGACATCATCATCAAACATCTTTGTTGAAACTTTTGTGTCTTAGTGGCTGATTAAAAATTTAGAAATTGCTGAATTTCAAATTCCGCAATTTCGGCAAACCAGATATTTTTTCACTATTCATTTTATTAAATCCGCCATATCTTTAAATCAAAAAAATGCAGATCCTAATTACCATTCTACTCGTGCTCGTGGGTATCGTTGCGCTACTCCTCATCATTGCGGTTTTCATGCGGAAAGATTACAACATTCAACGTGAGATCATTATCAGCGCTCCCCTGCAAAAAGTATTTGATTATTTAAAACAACTCAAAAACCAGGACAACTTTAACAAGTGGGTAATGGTTGATCCCGACATGAAAAGAAATTTTAAAGGAACTGACGGAACCGTTGGATTTATTTATGGATGGAATGGCAACAAACGGGCAGGTGAAGGCGAACAGGAAATAAAATCTATTGAGGAAGGAAAAAATATTAAAACGGAAATCCGGTTTGTAAGGCCTTTTCCAGGAATTGCAGAGGCGAACATGATAACAGAATCTATTTCAGATCAGCAAACAAAAGTGACCTGGAACAATGCCAGCACAATGAAATTTCCAATGAATATCATGCTGTCAACAATTGAAAAAATGCTTGCGAAAGATATGGACGCAAGTTTGTCGAGTCTGAAAAATATTCTTGAGGGATAAAGAGGGGTAAAATTTAGGAATAGCAGTATTTCAAATTCCGCAATTCCGCAATCCTTGCATGCCCCAAATTCCCTAAATTTATCTCCTCAACAACATGCCCGCAAAAAAACCAAAAGACATCCTCAACATCTCCACCCTCGAGATGTTCGAACGCCTGATAAACCGCGATTCGAAATCCTATGCAGTGGATATGATGGTGATGCCGGGAACCCTGGAAGACAAGCACCGGAATTGCGATTCGATACCTGCTTTACGGCGGCAATTTCACCTCATCTATTTATTTCTTGAAGGAGAACACGATGTGAAACTCGGCGCCGATCACCTCCAATTAAATCCTGGTGACCTGGTGATAGTACCTGAAAATATGCTCTATGCGAGTGATCATATTAAAAACTGCAAAGGTTATTGCATTCATTTCAAACCGGAGTTTTTAAATACACCATCAGGACGATCGCTGGCGGATGAATTTCCTTTTTTGCATTTTGATGCTCCGCATATTCTCAATTTGGATAAAACAGAAAGTGAAATTATCCAGTCATCATTTAAAAATATTATTGATGAATACGTGCGACTATCATCAGAAAAAGATTTTTTATTGGGCAGCCTCATTCATATTTTATTGTTGAGAATTCGCGAGATCTATCGCACACATGTGCAGGTGCTAAAGAAAAATATTACCCGGCATGAACAAATTGCAAATCAGTTTAAGTTGCTGGTAGAAAAAAAATTCATAGAAAAAAGAACGGTAAACGATTACGCTGAATTATTGCATATTACACCAAAGCATCTTTCGGAGGTAGTTAGCGATACATTTGGCCGGCCACCTTTGCGCATCATTCACGATATGTTATTTCTTGAAGCAAAGGTGCAAATGCGGTCCACCGATAAATCAATATCAGAGATCGCCTACTACCTGAATTTTGAGGACCAGTCGCATTTCACGCATTTTATCAAGAAGCGCAGTGGGATGTCACCGCAGGTTTTACGCAAGCAGCTGTGAAATGTACCAATGTGAGAATGTACCAATGAACAGCCGAAATACCAATGTGCCGATATGCCAACGTGCCGATGAACAGCCGGATAATGGTATCCCGGAAATCACTATTGAATTTCTTTGAGTGTTTGGTTCTAATTCCACAACTGTTCGGAAGAAATCGTTAACTCCGATTGATCCCCAACCCCAAACCCCTGGGAGGGGCCTTAGACCATGGTTATACTGATGATTATTTACAATTTGGAACTATTCATTTTAATTATAAAGCTTCACCAGGATTTCAAATCAAAGTTTTTAGACAAAATATATTGAGCAATGTTATTATTAGAACAATGAATCCCGCTCAATCCTTTATTATCATTAGAATGTCCCCTTTAGGGTCAGGGTAGATGATCATGAAATTGAATCAAAGCGAACACATTTGAGACTTGATTTTCAGCTTAAAATATAATCTTCTGAATAGTTGGGCGCTAACTCCTCACTCCTTTCTCCTTCATTTTATACATACATTACCGAAGAAACTACAATTCCAACCGGCTTTTCCATTGTTGTTTTGCATATAAACTAAATAACAATGGAAACGATAACAACAAAATCAAAAAAAGCGGAACTGAAAAATTTCGATACACCAGATGAGGTTCGTGAATTTCCGAAAGGAAGACTTGAGTTGATCAATGTTGGTGGAGCAATGGTTGGCCGGGCAATTTTTGAACCCGGATGGCGGTGGTCGGAATCAGTGCAGCCAATTGCAAAAACACATAGTTGCGAAGCGCCGCATTTTCAATATCATGTTTCAGGAATATTGCGTGTAAAAATGGACGACGGCACAGAATTCGACTGCATGCCCGGCGACATATCACTATTACCTTCCGGCCATGATGCATGGACCATCGGGAATGAAGCAGCGGTGGTGGTTGATTTTCAGGGGATGGTGGATTATGCGAAGCATTTGTAGGAGGAAGGAGAAAGGAGAGATGATGGAGGAGTTAGATTACGGCCTGCTTGGCGGCCTGGAAGGGTCACGTTTTCCTTTGAAAAGCAGGCCGGATGAAAGCTAGTATTTTTCGTTACACCTTAACCAGTATTGGAAATATTATTTTAATATGGATAATGACTGATTGTTTAAGTGTTTATTCCCGTTTTTCAATATACTATCAATAATTGAGGTTTGATGAAAAGATTCACGGCACGAACTTGCAAAATATATCCGCCTGGTGCCAGAACTTTGCAGGACATTCGGTATTGATCACCACTTAAGTATTCTCTCATCACCTTTTTTCCTTGCAGGTCATAAATAATAATCTCAGCGTTAGTAATAGGATGAGATAATTCCAAATTAAAATAATCATCGGTTGGATTTGGCTCTATTTGTATTTCCAATTGGTTCTTCACCGAAGGAATGATTTCAGCAGATTCAACAATTTTGGTAATTGCGGTATTGGTTGTAACCGGCGGATTATAATCAAAATATATAGCAGATGAATTGTGAATTTCATCGCCAGCAGATAGGGTCGTTACGGGTTTGATTCTGTATTGAACAAATCCATGACTTTCTAATTCATTTGAACTGTTGTCGGGCAGCATGATGGAATCAAAAGAAAATTTTAACTGACGGCTTTCATTATAATAAATTACAGAACTTATAGTATGTGAAGAATTTAATATTTCGATAGTGTTATTATTTAATTCAACAGGTAGTGTATCATTAATTTGAATAAATGTTGCCACACCGGTTCCGGTGTTTTGAAATGTTATGGTATAATTCAAAAATTGAGGATCAGGAATATCTACCGCATATAATTCATTTTCAGAAACAATGATCTCATTGGGGTCCAGTGAAGCAATGATCTTTTGATCACAAGTATCATAATTACATGCGATATTTAATTCTCCTGCCACTTGTTGAATATACGCTGTAACAGAAGCGGGACCTCCTACAGTTGCAGTCAGGTTGCAATTTAAAACAACATTGATTGTTCCGGATTGCAGGGGTGCAAGGCTGGTGAAGTTCCAGGTTATTGAATCAGCTGTTACCGATAATGGATCAACATCCGCAGAAACAAAACTTAGGTTGATTCCCGGTTTCACAACCACCACTGCATCCTCATCAACTGTTCCTGCATTTTCATATTGAATATTAAAATTGATATCAAATCCCGGTGCGATACTTCCTGTTGTAAGCAGATCCATGCAGAGATCATTATATGTGCCGGTTGGTTGTAATGCAAAATCATTTAATGAATCAATCTCATCGGTTTCAGCCGCAGTAAAAGTAATTTCATAATTCAACGGAAGCGCATTAAAATAATCGGTGGATAATGTTGAAACAGTAAAAACCCCCGTATCAGGAACAGATAAATAATATGAACCATCGGAATTTGTAAAATAATTATTTCCTGTTGCAGACTCATTTACCATCCAGCCTTCCAGCGATAATTCACCTGCATTCTGAATAAAATCACTGTTTAGATCTGCAAAAACATTTCCGGTAACCGAACTTATAATGTTTGAATATTCCATTACCCAATAATCATAACCTCCGATACAATTTTCTGATTTATCATAGCCGGAACCAGAAACAGAAATTCCGCTAATTATAAATCTATTATCATCTAACCTTGCAGATCCAAATGCATTATCGGCTAACATTCCGCCAATTACTTTTTGCCAAACAATTTCACAGGCAGAATCAATAGTTACAACCCAAAAATCCTGTGAAAAATCATAATTATCCTCTGTTTTATTTCCGGAAACCGGCGATGAAGAATAACCGGATATAAAATATCCATTATCGCCATAAGGCGCAATATCATATGGTAAATCGTCGTCGTTGCCGCCAATTGTATTTTGATATTCCAGGTTTCCGAGGCTATCTGTTTTGAAAACCCACCAATCCCACCATCCGAAATTGGCTTCTGTTTTATCCCCTGAAATGGAAGATTCGCTGAGACATGCGAATGCATAACCTCCGTCATCGGATTGCACCATTGATGGCCATCCATCGTCACCGGTTCCACCTATAGTTTCCTCCCATAATACATCACCTGAGCTATTCAATTTTACTAACCATATGTCTCCATAACCAATGTCGTTTTCAGTTTTGTCGCCGCTAATATCGGAAGATGATTCACCTCCAACCAAATATCCGCCATCGTTGGTGTTTAAAATTGAAAATGATCTATCATCTCCACTGCCACCAATCGTATTTTCCCATTCAATCTCTCCAGAATTATCCAATTTCAGTATCCAGTAATCAGACAATCCAATGCAATTCTCAGATTTATCAGGGCTCATATCCGACTGTGACCAACCAGCAATAATATAACTGCCATCGGGATTTTGTAAAATATCGCTGCAAGCATCATTACCAGAACCCCCGATTGTATTTTGCCACGTAATATTTCCTGATGCATCCAATTTTAATATCCAGATATCGTCGTACTGATGACCTTCTGTTTTATCGCCAGTTGCATCTGAAGCTGATTTCCCACCTACCAGATAACCACCATCGGCACATTGAATTATTTTTGCAGACTCGTCTGATCCATTACCACCAATGGTTTTTTCCCACTGTATATTTCCGAAAGGATCAAGCTTAACGATCCAATAATCACTTACTCCATTCCCTGAGCCCGATTTATCTCCGCCGGTACCGGAATAAGAATAACCTGCCAGGACACTGCCCCCATCAGCAGTAGCCGCCACAATAACTGATAAATCATTTTCCAAACCACCTATCGTATTTTGCCAGATGATATTTTGTGCTTGAATAAATTGATAAAACAGGATAAGGAAGAAAAGCGGATATGTTTTCATTACATGGAGTGTTTTGGAAAATCCAAGTTAATATTTTTTTATTGAATAATGAGAAAATTTCAGAGGAGTATATTTTGTCTGAACTATGATTTAATGATTTTCGTGATTAGGTCCTTTGAATGATGGTACCCACTAATAAAAATCAAATCAATCCTTTAATCATGCAAATAAAATGTTGGACAGGGCGCACTATACCGGACAGATAGGCATTAGCATTAATCGAGTGGTATGTTGTTAGCGGTCGCCTTTGCTATTTCTACGTGAAAGGCCGTTTGGGTTTCGGCTGTTCATCAGTTCTTCGTCAGCCGTTCATCGGCTGTTTATCGGCGGTCAGTATGCCCTCACATCCTTCTTCTCCACATAATTCATAAATGCTTTATTCGCCACTTTATTTCCTCCGGGGGTAGGGTAGTCGCCGGTAAAATACCAGTCGCCTAAATTATTGGGACAAGCCATATGCAGATCATCCACTGTTTGATAAATTACTTCAACTTCAGCATTTATTTGTGGCGCTTTAACGATCTCGGCAATTCTATCTGAAATTTCCTGGTAAGTAAACTGATCGTATAATTTTTTTACAGCGTTGTAAGTTTTATCGTTGTGTAAATTATTTACGGTCTTACATTCTTCATACACTTCATCAATCAAATGTTCTTTTCCGCTTTCTTTAAGTAATTCCATCATTGCCCTGAAAGCAACGAAGTCGCGCATTTTACTCATGTCGATGCCATAACAATCGGGATATCGTATTTGCGGTGCAGATGAAACTATAATTATTTTTTTCGGATTCAACCTGTCGAGAATAGCAATGATGCTTTGGCGCAATGTTGTTCCGCGAACAATAGAGTCGTCAATTAAAACGATGGTATCGGTTTTATCTTTTACCTGTCCATAGGTAACATCGTAAACATGGCTAACAAGGTCGGTACGGTCGACATCATTTGTAATAAAGGTCCTCAATTTCACATCCTTCAATGCTAATTTCTCAACACGTGGTTTCAGGTTGAGGATCTTTTGAAGTTCATCAGTATTTAAATTGCCGTTGAGTTTTTTTATTTCTTCCGATTTATATTTATCGAGATAATCTTCAATTCCTTTAATAAATCCATAGAAAGCAATTTCAGCAGTGTTGGGAATAAATGAAAATATCGTATTATCAAAATCGTAGTTCACTGCTTTTAATACGGTGTCGGATAATGAGCGGCCAAGTTCTTTTCTCTCGGCATATATTTCTTTATCATTTCCCCTCGAAAAATAAATCCGCTCAAAACTGCATGAGCGTTTTTCACCGGCGGGCCGGCACATTGCTTCCCGAACCGAGCCTTTCTTTTTTATTATCAATGCATGACCCGGAGTTAATTCTTTTATTTGCTCAAACTGAAGATCGAATGTTGTCATAATTGCGGGACGCTCACTGGCAGCAACCACCACTTCATCGTCATAATAATAATACAGAGGACGAATACCGTTTGGATCACGCATTACAAATGCATCGCCATGTCCCATCATTCCCGTAATTGCATATCCGCCTTCAAAATCTTTTGCCGAGCGAGCCAATATTCTTTGAACATCAAGATCGCTGGCAATTAAATGCGTTAATGTTTTATTGTCGTGATATTCTTTGCGCTCATCAAATAAATTCTGCACTTCATCATCAAGAAAATGTCCGATCTTTTCCATCACGGTAACAGTATCTACAAATTGTGTCGGGTGCTGACCGAGTTCCAGCAGTTGCTGAAATAATTCATCGTTGTTTACCATATTGAAATTTCCGGCGAGTACAAGGTTTCTCGTCATCCAGTTATTTTCCCTTACAAACGGGTGGCAACTGTCGATATCATTTCTTCCGTAGGTTCCATAACGCAAATGGCCCATAAGTACTTCACCGGTGAATGGAATATTTTTTTTCATCCAGTCGGTATCGTTATATAATTCCGGGTTTTTCCGCTGAATTTTTTTTGCTCTTTTAAATACGCCGTCGAAAATGTCTTTGATGGCTGAAGGTGAAATACTTCTTTTTCTGTCGAGAAACTTATACCCTGGCGGGAGATCAATTTTTATTGTAGCAATACCGGCACCGTCCTGTCCGCGGTTATGCTCTTTTTCCATAAGTAGGTATAATTTATTTAATCCATAAAGGGGTGTTCCATATTTTTTATGGTAGTAGGAAAGCGGTTTTAGCAGTCGGATGAGTGCGATACCGCATTCATGCTTGATGAGTTCACTCACAGTGCAAAGTTAATTATTAGTATCGGGTATCAAGTATCAAGTATCAGGTATTGGGACTACGCATACTTTCAGCATAATAGGATAGACCATTGGTTAGCCATTTACGAAGTAATTGAAACCTACGAGGTCTATTACTTGAGTTAGAATCAGTGGCAACAGGTGGTGAGCAGTAGGCGGTGGGCAGTCTTAGTTGGCAGTTGGCAGTGGTGAGTGGTGAGTGGTGAGTGCTGAGTGCTGAGTGAGGGGAAATCCGCAAAGTTTCAATAATTTTCATCAAAGCGCTAAGCCGCATTACTTTTCACTTCTTACTTCTAACATCTCACTTCTGACTTTTGCCCTCCCCTTCGAATCTTCTCCTTTCAAATCTTCGATTCTTTTTTCTACCTACTTCATACTTCCCACTTCTTACTTCTAACATCTCACTTCTGACTTTTGCCCTCCCCTTCGAATCTTCGATTCTTTTTTCTACCTACTTCATACTTCCCACTTCTTACTTCTAACATCTCACTTCTAACTTTTGCCCTCCCCTTCGAATCTTCTCCCTTCAAATCTTCGATTCTTTTTTCTACCTACTTCATACTTCCCACTTCTTACTTCAAACATCTCACTTCCTACAACATCCCTTTAATGATTTCATCCACCCCAACGCCATCTGCTTCGGCTTTGTAGTTTCTTACGATGCGGTGGCGGAGAACGGGATAAGCAACAGCTTTAACATCTTCGATATCGGGAGAATATTTTCCGTTGATGGCTGCATGGCATTTAGCTCCGAGCACTAAATATTGTGAAGCACGTGGTCCTGCTCCCCAGCTCAGATATTGATTTGCTTTGGCATCGGCCCTGGAAGTATTTGGTCTTGTTTTGCTCACGAGTGATACTGCATAGTTCAAAACATTATCGGCAATTGGAATTCTGCGTATCACATGCTGATACCCGATGATCTCGTCGCCACCAATTATTTTATTCAATTCATTCTTATTATCGGAAGTGGTGGATTTAACAATATTTATTTCAGCTTCGAAATCGGGGTAGTCGAGAATAATATTGAACATGAAACGGTCGAGCTGTGCTTCAGGTAATGGATATGTTCCTTCCTGTTCAATCGGGTTTTGCGTTGCGAGAACAAAAAAAGGAAGATCCAGTTTGTGGAGGTTGCCGCCAATGGTCACATTTTTTTCCTGCATGGCTTCCAATAAAGCAGCCTGCGTTTTTGGCGGCGTGCGGTTGATCTCATCAGCAAGAATAATATTTGCGAATACGGGGCCATTTATAAATTTAAAATTGCGGTTCTCATCAAGGATCTCACTTCCTGTAATATCGCTGGGCATAAGATCGGGAGTGAACTGAATTCTTTTAAATGAAAGATGTAAAACATCGGCAATGGTTTTGATCAATAATGTTTTAGCCAATCCTGGTACACCAACAAGTAAACTATGTCCGTCGGAGAAAATGCTCATCAAAACATTTTGAACCACTTCGTCCTGGCCAATAATAACTTTTTGAATTTCCGATTTTAGTAATTTGAAATCGGTTGCAAGCGAATCAATTGCCTCAACATCATTTTTAAATTCTTTCATACCTTGATTTTAAAACAAATAAATGGATAAAATTTTTTCGGAAAAAATAATTAACTTACAATAACATTAATTATTTGCTGTTTGGATGATCATATTCAGGTCGTGACAGTCGTTAAATGTCGGGTCAATTCTAATATATTCCTTTTTCACTTTTTCAGTAATCCATTCTGTCATAACCTCAACCTGTTTTTGTGAAAGAGCGGCATTCTGCAATTTTGCATAATCTTCCCGCAGACTGATAACATGTGGTGAAGTTTGGCTGTTGAGCATCACCAGCCGCACTGCTTTTTTATTTTCTTCTGTAGTATATGGCAATGCCTGTGAAATTTCACCGGGTTTTAAGTTTTCAATGGAATAATAATCATCTGGTGAAAGCTGTGATATCTCAAATGATGTTTCACCTGTTTGTTGATTCACGATCATACCACATGTTCTATTTGTTGACTGATCGTCGCTGTATTTTTTTACGGCATCACAAAAAGTTGATTTTCCAGAAATGATCATCGCACGCACGCTATCCATTTTTTTATTTGCAGCAACAAAATTCAGGTTGGTAACAGGAATTGGGATCAGAATATGTTTCAAACATGCTTTATCGCCCTGGCGGCTGTCTAACCTGATAATATGAAAACCGAATTCTGTTTCCACCAGCTCTGAAAGTTCACCCGGTTTTAGTTTAAACGCTTCCGCTGAAAATTCGGTGACGAATGATTCTCTTGTCATGCAGCCCAGGTCGCCGCAATTATCTTTTGATGCATCGGTAGAATAAATTCCTGCAAGTTTACAAAAGTCTTCTCCCGCTATGATCCTTTTTCTTATGTCCTCTGCCTTGTCCCTTGCGATCTGTTTTTGTTCTGCATTGGGTTTGGGAATAATTACAAGATGTGCATATTCAATTTCCGCATTTATGAAGGGCAGCGAGTCGGGTGGAATTTCACTAAAGAATTCACGTACTTCAACCGGCGAAACCGACATCTCACCAAATATTTTTTCCTGCATCCGCTGGATCAATAAAAGGTTGCGCACATCATCACGAAATTCTTCTTTTATTTCTGCAACTGATTTTCCATAAAACTCTTCCATCTTTTCCTGTGTTCCGAACATCTGGATGAAATAACGTATCCTGTTGTCGATATTGCTTTCCACTTCATCTTCGGTAACAATGATACTGTCTTTAGCAGCCTGAATGAGCATCAGCTTTTGCGTAATGAGTTCCTGCAAAATCCTGCACCTGTAATCTTCTGGAACTTCGCCCTTTTGCAATTCCTCATAATAAAACTGTTCAACTTCCGATTGCAAAATAATTTTATCTCCCACCTGGGCAACAATTTTATCAATAAGTGGTTGCGAATATATTGAGCCGGCAAGAAATATCGCCAATATGGAAATGTATATTTTTTTCATTCTTCTTTTTTTAGAAATTCAGCATTATTGCGTTTTAACCCGTCGGCATAAATATTTTGATATGTATTTTTCAGCAACTCCATTTTTCTTTTATTGATGATGATATCTTTTACTCCTGATTTATAATATGCATAAGGTCCTGTGGTTCCGGCGATATAAAAATCTTCCACTTTTACATAATATTTATTTTCGCCATCATTAAAATAAACCGGTCCTTTGGTTCTGAATTTTCCCTCCGCATACATGTCGTAAGGAAGCAACTTAAACAGGTCGTCTTCATTCAGCCAAATGCTGGTATTAATTGAAAACTGTTTGCAATTTGCCGCACAATAACGCTCGAGGTTGTAGCGATATTTTTCAATTCCTCTTGAAAACCAATATTGAATGGAGTCGGCGGTTTTGTTTGAGGAAGGTGTTACCGCATAGGCCAGTTTGTATATGTCGGTTTTAAGCCTGAAATCTTTCAGGTTGTTTTCAAAATAATTCTCCAATGAATCGTCGGCAACAATGGTATCGAGGTTCTCTGCCAGCCATTGCCGCTCATAAGCATAAATGATCAGCGATTCTTTATAATCTAGAGCCTGTTTGTTTATATCAGCTAATGCCGACTGCAGATTATCTTCCGCTACTTTTAAGATCAGGTTCTGGCGTATCCAGTTGTCGATATAATCATTTACGATCCTGGTGCTGTCTTCTTTCGATATGCCTTCTTTTGTGAGGCCGGCAATATCAGAAACATATAAATATTTATCGTACACCCTCGCAACTGCATCCCCATTTTCTTCAGCTTTGTTTTTGTTGCAACCGGTAACCGCTAAACATAGCAGGATCGCTATAATAATTATTTTAAACTGCAAATTATTTTACCATTGAATTAAACACCTTCTGATCAACAACCACAGGATATTTTTTATGTAATTCTTCGATCCATTGTTTTTCTAATTCATCCTGGTAAGCAGAGATCACATAACCACGTGCTTCATCCAACGTTTTATTTGAAGGCGGAACCAACCTGATTATTTTCACAAAGGTTACTGAACCATCCGCATTTAAAATGTCGTCGCCCATTCCAACTTTATTGTTCATTTTATCCACGTTGCTGTCCTGTCCCGGTAAAAACATTGCAGTTTTAATTGATACCACTGTTGTTGAATCGGTATTATATTTTGCGAGGATATCTTTATCGCCATCTTTTGTTTCAGCCATCTCTTTTATCTTTTTAGCAATTTTA
>JBIOHA010000052.1:0-12719 GCA_044448625.1 Chitinophagales bacterium
GTCATATGGCGGATGCGATACATGTTCAAATGGGGATGTACGGTTTATTAGTTGTGAAGTCAGCCGGAGGAGCGAACACTGCATATACGGGAGGTCCACCATTTAATAAATCGTATAACTGGATATTTTCTGAAATTGATACTTTCTGGCACCGGCATATTCCACTTCATGATGATGTTGCTGATACATCTCGTTTGCCCGGCCCGTATAATCCTTCTTATTTTTTAATTAATGGCCATTCGGAAACACAATTGGAAACCGACGACAGCACGAAAATTACGGGAAGGGAAAATGAATATATTTATTTACGCATCGGCGGTATCGGGTTTTTCCGCAACAGAATAATATTTCCATCCTGGCTCAATGCGAAGATCATTGATTCAGATGGAAGACCATTGCCTGAAGAAATTGAATCAGATACTTTGGATATTTCGCCGGGTGAACGTTATGGGGTAATGTTATTTCCTACTGATCAATTAGAAGATTTTATTCCGGTGCAATATGTAAATATGAATACGTATGAAGTTTGGGATACGCAATATATTCCTGTAAATATTAGTGGTATTGTAGGAATAAACGAAACTAATAATTTGGGGATATTACTATTTCCAAATCCTGCTGATGACGTGATCACAATAACAGGTTTAGATAACGCGGTTGAAATTATTATTCAAAATCAGGTTGGTCAAATTATAAAAATATTTTCCAATGTTTCTGAAAATCTTCAAATCAGTTTAAAGGATTTTCCTGCAGGGTATTATGAAGTTGTGGTTACTCAGGGAGAAAAAATTCGATCATTTCCTTTTGTGAAGCAGTAAATAATAGCATTAGAAATAAAAAATGAAAATCAAGGTTTAATCAAAATTGAACATCATTTCCACCTCCTCCCCCAAAAAAATCTTCAAAAAAATTTGCGTAGTTAAATAACTACATATACATTTGTAGTCAAATAGCTACGTAATGAACTTAAGACGAGATGTTTTCCAGGCTTTAGCTGACCCAACAAGGCGGGCAATCCTTGTGCTGGTAGCCTCTCAGTCAATGACCGCAGGGGCCATTGCCTCCAATTTTGATACAGCCAGACCCACTGTTTCCAAACACCTGCAGATCCTCACAGAATGCGAATTACTTCAGCAGGAACAAAGCGGAAGAGAAATTTCATATCATATAAATGCAAAAAAAATGAAAGAAGTGGCAGACTTTATTGAGCAGTTCCGCAATATGTGGGACGATAGATTTAATAAACTGGAATCGATAATGAAAAAGTGAAGAGAAATGCGAAATGCGGAATGATCAAAATTGCGAAATTAGATAGTGCGAAAAATATAAAATAAACTTTGTGTCCCGATAGCTATCGGGATTGCGCCTTGGTGCCTTGGTGGCCCCAGTGAGTTGCGAATAAAAAAATAACATGGAACGAAAAACAAAAATCAACGCCGAAGAAGGCAAACAGGAAATAATAATTACAAGGGAATTTGATCTCCCACTGGAATTACTTTTTAAAGCGCATACCGACGCCGAATTGTTTGAACAGTGGATGTCGCACGAATATGCCACAACTAAAGTGGTGAAACTGGAGAATACAAAACACGGCAGCTGGCAATTTGAAACAATTGATGCCACAGGAAATAAAGTATTTGGCGCAAATGGAGTAATACACGAATTTATTCCCAACCAGAAGATCACAAGAACATTTGAAATGGAGCAAACCCCTTTTCCTGTTCAGATAGAATATTTGGAATTCGAAAGCCTTAGCGACAGCACCAGCAAACTCACCATGCAAATAGTATATAAATCTGTGGAGGTAAGGGATCAAATTTTGAAATTACCATTTGCACAGGGATTAAATATGGCACATAACAGATTGCAGGAAATCGTAAACAATTTAAAATAAAACATTATGACAAAACGAAACAAAATCATTTATTGGATTGCAACTTTATGGCTTGCATTAGGCATGCTATCTACCGGTTTAATTCAGTTATTCAAAGTGGAAGCAGAAGGTGCCGTTGGTCCTCCCGGTGTTTGGGGTATCAAGCAATTGGGTTATCCGGTTTATTTTCTCACGATACTCGCGGTCTGGAAAATTCTGGGCGTGATCGCTGTACTCGTTCCAAAATTTCCTTTGATAAAAGAATGGGCATATGCAGGTTTTTTCTTCGCAATGACGGGCGCAATATTTTCACATATCGCATCGCAGAGTGCAGTATCAGAAATGTTTCCTTCTATGCTATTGCTCATACTTGCAATTGTATCCTGGTATTTCAGGCCCGCAAGTAGAAAAATCATTTCAGTTAATCAATAAAAGTGTATTATGAATCCTAAAGTTGATTGGTATTTCACTAAAGCAAAACAGTGGAAAAAAGAAATAGAAAAATTGAGAGTGATCATTCTTGATTGCGATCTTGTTGAAGAACTGAAGTGGGGTGTTCCCTCCTATTCCTTCGAGAAAAAAAACATCGTTTTAATTCATACGTTCAAAGATTATTGCGCCGTATTATTTTTCAAAGGTGCGTTGTTAAAAGATAAAAAAGGTATCCTGGTGCAGCAAACGGAAAATGTGCAGTCGGCACGACAGATCAGGTTTACTTCGTTACAGGAAATAACGAAGCTGGAAAAAACATTGAAATCTTATATTTATGAAGCGGTAGAAGTAGAAGAAGCAGGATTGAAAGTCAATTTTAAAAAGAGCACAGAATTCAAGGTGCCTGAAGAGTTTCAAAATAAACTAGATAAAAATGTTGCGCTAAAAAAAGCTTTCAACGCATTAACACCTGGCCGTCAAAAAGGCTACCTGCTGTATTTTTCATCAGCCAAACAATCCAAAACCCGTGAGTCGAGGATTGAAAAATATATGAAGAAAATCCAGGAAGGAAAGGGATTGGAAGATTAGAGTAATTGCTGATAGGGCGATGAAAGAAATTAATAAAATAAAATATTAAGTTATGAGTAAGTCCAAAAACAATAAAAGGAAATTATCCCCTGAAACCGCTAAAGAATTAATTCAGATATTAAAAACCCGCTTTGCAAAAAACATGAACCGCCATAAAGGAGTTGATTGGGATAAAGTTGAAGCAAAGCTGAAAACGCAAGAGGAAAAACTCTGGTCACTCAACGAAATGGAAATGACCGGAGGCGAACCTGATGTTATCGGCCATGATAAAAAAACCGGCGAATATATTTATTATGATTGTTCGGCAGAAAGTCCGAAGGGCCGTAGAAGTTTATGTTACGACCATGAAGCGCTGGAGTCAAGAAAAGAACATAAACCCGTCGATAGCGCAATGATGATGGCTGCTGATATGGGCATTGAAATGTTAAGCGAAGAAGAATATCGCGACTTACAGGAACTCGGCAAATTCGATACGAAAACTTCGAGCTGGGTAAAAACACCCGCATCAATTAGAAAACTCGGTGGCGCCATTTTTTGTGACCGCCGGTATAACTATGTTTTCATGTATCACAACGGTGCAGAATCATATTATGCTGCACGGGGATTTCGAGGGATGTTGAGGGTTTGACAAATTGGCCACGAACGTATTACATCAAATTTAATTGTAGATGATGTTATTGTCGATATCAGGTATATGGTTTTGGCAAAATGATTCGCACGTAAATAATGGCAGCCTGAGATCTTTTAATCCTGCATTATCCCAAGCGTTTCACCTTTTATCAGCCATGAAAATGCAAAGGCCCAAACTGCAATTATTTCCATTATTAACACCGGTTTGAACTTAGCATCCAATTCCAATCTTGTGGCTTCGTCGGTGAACGCAAAATAAAGAACCAAAATAAGTACACATGCCGCGATAATTATCCCGCATGCCCGGTACCACCAGTTGCGTCTTCTTTTTAATTTTCCCTGCTCTGATTTTGGTTTATCCGACCTGGTGAAAATAAAATAAGAAAAATAACCGAGCAACAAAAGAAATATCCCTGAAACAATTAAATGTAATGTTCCGATCCAACCAGGAAAGTTATAACAGCTATCGCCTCCGCAGGATAAATTTGCATATATGGCACAATCAGATTCGTCGATGCCGGTTGGAAGAATGCCAACACAAAATCCCAGTATCCCTGCAATTAATGCGATGATCCTATCCTGCCGAATATATCCTTTATATACAGAAAGAAATAAAGCAATTGAACAAAGGATACCGACAAACAGGTCTCTTGATATTGTATTATGATAATCACTCAATGAATTTTGTAAGCCCCGGCAATGCGGTAAAATAAATGAGGTGGCAATTACGATGATGGGTAGAAAAAAACCTAAAATACCAACGCATTGTCTAAGCGCTAAATAAGAAATTACAAGTTCATTTTGTTCTTCTTTCTTTTTGTGGGCTTTTGCCTCGGCGGGTGGTGTGATCTCAGACATTGAATGTGTTTTTGTACAAAGCAATATTAATTGTAATTATGGAAATGCCATTCACTGAAAATAGTGAATTACTAATGGAAAATTAAATTTATCGGTTGGTTATCTATTACCTTATTACTAATAGGCGTCTTCGTAATTCTATTAATTATTCCTTGTCTTAATTTATAACCCAGTCATTATTTAAGGCAAATGCTTACAATGAAAATTCACCATATCTAGTGATAGGTTAGCAATAATGATCACCCCATCTTTGGAACACAAAAACACAACTATGAAAACAATAATCATTCTTTCTTTTCTATGTATATGCAAATTTTCTGCATCAGCACAAGCAACAAAAGAGAACTGGAACATTCCTTATGAAATAAGCGCTGATATATTTGATGCTGTAGATTCAAACTCCGGCAACATCAACCTATCGGTGTTTGGAGGGGTGGTCCCATATACTTATTTATGGTCGACCGGGGCAACTACCCAGGACCTGGCAGGCATAGCCGCGGGTGACTATGTTGTAACTGTAACCGATAAAACCGGGCGAATGGTCTGCTTCGTATATACTGTAAATTCGGCTGCCCCTGATCAAAATTTAGAAGCAGGTATCCTGAACGACAAATAAATTTATTGTCATGATTCCAGGAATTTACAAGTGTGTTTGCTGTTCGGCTTTATGAAAATTGAGGTTTTTAAGCATACTTTATTGACAGTCAATAGGCGCAATGAATTTTTTTTAGTACATAATTAGTATAATTTAAAACATATATAATAGATTTGTATGGGTTAAACCCCAAAAAATAAAATTGAAATTGGCTGATAGTTGCGGATATAGAGGAGATTGGGAATAAAAAGGAACCTGTTAGCCATTAGAAAAGACCCAAAAACACAGCATACACAAATGAAACGCTTCATCAGGCTAAACGCACTAATCCTAGTGGTATCATGCTCTGCAACTCTTTTGCAGGCTCAGCCAGTTAATGATAATCCGTGTAACGCTACTGCCATTACTGTTACAGCTACCTGCCAGTACCTGGCAACGACTTCAGCTGGTGCTTCCAATACAGGAGGTGTTCCGGCTCCTCCCTGCGCTGCCAGTGGAAAAGATGTTTGGTTTAAAATTACAGTTCCGGCATCGGGAATGTTTACTATTGAAACAACAAGTGGATCGATCCTCGATGGTATATTGGCAGTTTATACAGGAAGTTGTTCCTCACCGGATTTTGCATATTGCGATGATGACAGTGGCCCAGGGCTGATGCCTATGTTGGATATGCAGGGTTTTATACCGGGAAGCACCGCCCTTATCAGATTTTATAAAAAAGGTGGCGGAACTGGTACTTTCAACATTTGTGTATGGGACGACAATCCGGCGATCGCAGATAACAACGATTGTAATACAGCCCAGCAACTTTGTACAGAACAAACCTTCAGCTCAAACAGCTTGGGAACAGGGCTTATTGATGATCTTGATGGGACCAATAGCGGTTGCCTGACACCAAATGAACATCAATCTTCATGGTTTTATTTTACTTTTGGATTATCTGGCGAATTTTCCTGTACAATTACTCCACTGCAAGCAACAGATAACTACAATTTTGCGATATGGGGACCTGATCCTATCTGCCCTCTAACCTCCCCTCCACTGCGTTGTTCATATTCTAATTCATCAGGTGAAACAGGCATTAGGACAACAGAAACCGAATTAAGCGAAGGTCCTCCGGGTGACGGGTGGATTAAATTTATTGATGTTGTGGTAGGTGAAACTTATATATTAATGGTAGATAACTATTCAGAATCAGGAATCGGATTTACATTTGATTTTGAGGGACCACCTACTATAAGCTGTATCACATATATTTTACCCATAACGTTATCTTCTTTTACTGGAATTGCCTCCGGAAGTGCAAATCAATTGCTTTGGACAACCGATTCTGAAGTAAATAATGGATTTTTTACCATTGAAAATTCAGATAATGGAAACGATTTTTCGTCAATAGGAACTGTAAATGGCGCCGGAACCAGTACGCAACTGCATAATTATGATTTTACTGATTCGTATCCATTTAAGGGCATAACATACTACAGGTTAAAGCAAACTGATCTTGATGGGAACATTTCCTATTCAGAGATCATAGGAGTTGAAAATTTAACAGCCCAATATTTTAATGTTTATCCAAACCCTTCAAACGGGAATATAAACCTTGCATTTGACCTGGGCGGTTCTCCTGATTTTACATTGCAAATAGTTAATGAAGTTGGCTCAGTGGTTTACAATAAGAGCAGTAGTTCATCTAACGAAATAATAAACGAAGAATTATTTCTCCCATCAAAAGGAATATTCATGATCCTTTTGAAAACTGACAACAGGGTTATTACCAGCACGGTAATAAATTATTAATTGGCTTCCGATTATTGATCAAACTGCCCGTTGTGAAATGCTCCGGCGGTGAAAACGCTTCTCCATATTCCAGATAAATCAGATGTATTAAGTTTATCATTATCGTCAATATTTCAATTGTCGTAATTTTAATCTTCATTAATAATCAAAATGTTTAATCGGACCGTTTCTATTATTGCAGCATTATTGATCATATATACCTGCAGCGCACAAACTCTCGTAAACAATTACGAAAATCCAATTTATACTGCGCTGCCATTTTTAAGATTGTCGGCAGATGCCAGAATGAGTGGAATGGGAGATGCGGGAGTGGCGGCAATGCATGTCAATGGTATTTATTCCAATGCTGCAGGCAATGTATTTCGAGAAAATGCTTCTGCCCTTTCATTAAATTATAAAAGCACAGGCAGCAGGTTTGTTAGTTTGTCGGGTTATCACAAGTTTAAAGAAAAAAATGTTTTTAGCGGAGGATTGAGATATAATAACCTCGGCAATTCCACTTATGCAACAGCGAGTGGAATGCAAACGGTGGGTTCTTATGAATTTTCAGTGGATGCCAGTTATTCGAGAAAATTACACGAGCGTTTATCTGTAGGTACAACATTAAAATATTTTTATTCAAAAATTTCGGAGGGGATGATCATTAACGGGTTGGAAATGTCTCCCGTTTCCGGTATTGCCGGTGATATTTCATGTCTGTATAGTAATAAGGATATCACGCTTAATTCTAAACCGGCTGAATTTAGTTTTGGGATAAATATCTCAAACCTGGGAAATGAAGTTACCTATACTTCTGCAATTTATGCCTTGCCAATTCCTTCCAATTTAGGGATCGGCATTGCATTAAAATCACAATTTAATGAAATGAATAACATCACCTTTGCGCTTGATTTTAACAAACTGCTTGTACCAACAATTAATTATATTGATCAATCTGTTTTCCATGGAATGGTGCATTCATTTAATGATGCACCGGGTGGTTTTAGTGAAGAATTGAAGGAGATCACCATTGCGGCAGGAGCAGAATACGTTTATAATGATCTTGTTTTTTTGCGGACAGGATTGTTTTATGAAAATCCCGATAAAGGACCAAGAAAATATTTTACCGCCGGCGCAGGAATTAAATATCGCGATGTTCAATTGGATGTTGCTTATAGATTTTTTAATAATACACAGGCTGTAGTTGCAGAAAAAGTATTGTCGCTTTCTTTATCTTATTTGTTTGGAGGAGTTGAAAATTGAGCAATAATACTTCAGGGCGAACTTCTGGAAAATCAATTAATTACCTTGAGTCCTTCCATTAATTTGTAGACAGATATACCCATTTCTTAGTTTATTTCTACACTTGATCATAACCCAAAGCATTTAAACATCAATGAACCCTGTTAATATTTTAAATCTGCCTCATAAAACAGGGCTTGGGTTTTTAAGGTATATCAATTGACCATATATAAACCAATTAAATTTCAAATGACCCGAAGATCAAAAATACTTTTAACAATTACAGGTGTGGTGCTGATCGCAGTATTTCTGCTTTATCAATTCCGGGAAAAAATAGTCGGCCAGTTTGTTCCCGAAGTAACGAGAATATATTACACAAACCTCAACTGGACAAACGATAGCCTCATTGGCGATGCTGCCCTTGAGATCAGGAACAAAAGCGGGACACCTCTGAATATTGATTCACTCGAAATGCAATTTTCTTTGGGAGGTGTGCGATTTATTAATTTGAAACAGGCGGTGGGCATAGAGCTTGCCCCATTTGAATTTGATACTCTTCACCTCGACGTAAATATTCCCATCACTGAATTTTTCGCTTTCCTCGATAGCGTAGTAAATATTGACAGCACTGAGATGGCTTTTAGCCTTAATATCTACTATAATACAAAAAGCGGTGGACTTAAATTGCCTATAGAAAGGGTAAAAATGATTGCTGCACCCAGGAAAGTAATGATTGATATCATAAAGGTAGATCCCGGGGAATACAATAAAAAAATTCTTGCAGCTGATATTTTTATTTATATCATGAATTTTGGAAGGCTTGATTTTGCAATTGAAGAAATTGAATATTCCTTCGCGACTAACGGTGATATTTCAACCTCAGGAAAATACGATAAAAAAGTGGTCCTGGGGCCGGGCGAACAAACAACGGTCAAACTTCCTGTTGAACTGGAAATAGAAAAACCATTGAAAACACTGGCTAATGTTGCCACTGATCAGGACATCTATTATTATAACCTCCAATTAAATGGTGAAATAAACTGCGAATCAACCATCGTTGATAAAATGCAGGTACAATTAAATAAAAAGGGTTTGTTTGAAATTTTTGAGGAAGAAATAAACGACGACATTAAAAATGAGAAGGGTAATAAGAATGAAAAAAAGAAAAAGGATAAACAGGATAACAAATAAACAGAAATATATAGTTACGAAATAAAAAAAAGAAACTCACTATTTAATGAATTTCTTTTCCCGCAATTAAGGCCATCTGTTAAACAACCGGTGGCCTTCCCTGTATTACCCTCAGGATAATGGCAATCAGCGCCAGTATAAGCAAAATATGAATAATACTGGCTGCATCGAAGAAGAAAAAGCCTAGTATCCATCCAATAACAAGGATCACTGCGATAATATATAGTAGATTACTCATAATTAATATTTTAAGGTTTATAATTGATTATCATAGTAAATAGGTAAAAAACTATTCCACTTTGACATTTTTAACATTTTTTTTTGGTATTTCACTCTTTTGCTCCACTACATTGGTTTCTATCCAAACAGCATATTTGTTCGGTTCAATATGGCTGCCGTATTTCATTGCATACACTTGCGTAAATTCAGCCCCGAAATAAAGAATAGCTGAGGAATAGTATGCCCATAATAAAATGAGGATGATCGAACCTGCAGCGCCATAGGCTTCAATTGATGAATTTCGTGCGATATATAATCCCAACAGTGATTTACCTATTAGAAATAATATTGAAGTTACCAGTGCACCAATTGATACATCACGCCATTTAATTTTTGCATCAGGTAAAACCCTGAAAATAATTGCAAACAAATAAGTAATGGTTACAACCTGGATTAAATAATCGACAACCAATAATAAATTAATATTCAAATTCGGAAACTCTACCTGCAATCTGTCTTTTAAAGCAGCAAGAATACCGTTTATGATCAGCGAAACCAACAATGCAAAGCCAAGACCCAACACCAGTGAAAAAGATAATATTCTGTTCAAAAGCATCTTTATTATCCCTCTTTTGGGTTTTGCCCTCAACCCCCATATCAAGTTAATAGTGCTCTGTATTTCGCCGAAAATCCCGCTTGCACTTAAAAGCAATGTTATTCCACCAATCATAGTTCCGATATACGACTTACCAGAGAGATGGGTATTTTTTACTGCTTCCTGAATTTGAATTGCAGCATTCTTACCTATTAATCCATCAAGTTCTTTAAATATTACTCCCTGAACAGCTTCTTCTCCAAAAAAAACACCGGTTAAAGAAATTATTACCAATGCCAGGGCAGGTAATGCAAATACTGTATAGTAAGCGAGGGATGCGCTCAATTTTAAAACTTTATCCTCCCTGAAATTTTTATAGGTTTCTTTTAATAATCCAAAAACCTTTCCGGCATATTGTTTTTTAGGCGGCATGGTACTTTAATTGGTAATTATATTAACAAAAGTTATCAATTATGTCGCCAAATAAACGAGCGGATGAAGCATCTCCAAAAATCCCAAAGAAAAAAAGAAAGATCAGGATAAGAAGAATTTTACTCATCATCGTGGTGGTTTTGATTATCTTCCGATTGATCCTTCCGTACATTGTATTAAACGTCGTAAATAAAAAACTGGCAGAAATTGACGGGTATTATGGCCATGTGGAAGACATTGATCTAGCATTGATCGTCGGCTCCTATAAAATAAAGAATATTAAATTGGAAAAGCTTGGCGGCAAAATACCAGTGCCTTTTTTTGCAGCTGATGTTATCAACCTTTCGGTAGAATGGAAGGCGCTTTTTCACGGCGGTCTTGTCGGCGAAATTGAAGTGGAGAGTCCTGTATTGAATTTTGTAAAGGGTCCCACAGAAGAAACTTCTCAAACAGATATTGATACTGCATGGCAGGATGTTGTGGATGAGCTGATGCCATTAAAAATAAACAGGTTGGAGATCAACAAGGGAGAAATTCATTATCGCGATTTTTATAGTTCCCCAAAAGTGGATATTTATTCAACCGACATACATATTGTTGCTGAGAATTTATCGAATGCCACAGACAATGAAGAGTTATTGCCTTCTCCGGTAACGGGCACAGCTAAAATTTATGGAGGCAGGGCAAAATTAAATATGAAACTGGATGCATTGGCTAAAGTGCCCACATTTGATATGAATGCAGAATTAAATGACCTGAACCTGGTTGAATTAAATGATTTTTTAAAAGCTTATGGAAAATTTGATGTGCAAAAAGGAACAATAGGGGTATATACAGAAGCAGCAGCGAAAGATGGAAAAATTATCGGTTATACAAAACCCATTATCAAAGATCTGGATGTAGTGGAATGGAACCAGGAAAAATCAGACAGTTTCGGACAAAAATTATGGGAAACAGTTGTAGGATTTACAGGATGGGTTTTTAAAAATAAAAATGAGGACCAGGTGGCTACACAAATTGAATTTGAAGGCAATATTGATAATCCGGATATCAGTATCTGGAATATCATAGCAGAAACATTGCGCAATGCATTTATTAAGGCCCTGTATCCTGCACTGGAAAATAAAGTAAATATCAGTACAGTGGAAGAAGGAAAAATTGAGGATGAAAAAGGAGGGTTCCTGAAAAACATCTTCGACGGTAAGAAAAAAGACGAAAAGGAAAAGAAAGAAGAAAAGAAATAGTTATGCTGAAATACAGGAACCTGCCTTTGCTGGCAGGCAGGCGCGGATGACGCAGATTTAGCAGATTAAAACTGATTTTTGTCAGATGTCAATAAAAAAAAACAAAAATTAAATTAATTTCTTTGCGCTCTTTGCACTTTGCGACTATGCGTGAAATGGCTGTTGAAATACAGGAACACAGCTATTTTTTATGCGCATCCTCGCAGGCATAAGCGGCATCAAGGTCAATGCGCAACTGCGGTAAAAGATTCTGAGCCCACGATTTGATCTCTGAATCATACGCCTCCTTTGCCGCACGTTCAAATTTCACAATAGTTGTTTTATGTGAATCAATCATGTGTTCGCAATATTCTTCGTCGAATTTATTTCCATCTTTCTTTGCTATCGAACCAAAAGTGTCTTCACCTTCCGCACTTAAATTCTGAGGAATTGTGATACTTTTGGATTCGGCTATCGATTTAAGGTCAGTATAGATCTTATTATGCGCTTCTATCATTTTGGCGGCATAATCTTTTGTGAATTGCATAGCGCCTTTTTCAATTGCTGTCTGGCTTAACATGATCTCACATAACACAATGTCGGCAACATCCACCATAAAGTCAGCGTCAAATTTTTCACCCTCCGAAAATTTTGCATTGTTCCGTTCTTCAGCAATGTCTTTACTGTCTTGCTTTTTTTCACCACCGTTACATGCAGAAAACACCGCATACATCGTCAACATTGCTATTACCATGAACTGATTATACCTGAACATAAAATTTATTGAACAGTTAATTAAAAAATGAAAGAATAGATCAGGTAAAGAAAATACATTGATGGTTTTACAAAGAATCCTCTTTAATATTTTCTATTCCTTCCTTTATTTCATCCTTCGACTCTTCATATCCTTTTTCAACACCCTCATTCACATCTTTGATCTTTTCACCCGATACTTCTAAAAGAGAATCAATTTTCTTTTCATCCTTTACCTCAGGCTCCTGGTCTTTTGGCCCGCAACTCATAATAATGGCGGTCAAAAAAACCAAAACCAGGCGGTGAAAAAGA
>JBIOHA010000053.1:0-12556 GCA_044448625.1 Chitinophagales bacterium
GATTTAATATCGTATTTATAAATATCTGATGGGGATAAAAATGTTGTGAAAGAAAAGAACAGCACATCATCATCTTTTTCGCCATTGAAACCTGAAACGTTTCCTCCAACACCACCATTAGGCAATGCGATCTGGCGCTCGGCTTTTCCTAAACGTGAGAATTGAACTACTACTGGTTTTACATCTTTCAAATAAAAAGCAAATATTTTCCCACCGGCCAATGAGATATTTGTGAGGATCTCTTTTTGCTCAGCTATAATTGTCTTCCAATTTTCAGGTGCAGGATTATTTGGGTCAACAAGAACAACTTTATAATTCGGCGCATCGTGATTCGTCAGCACAATTAAATTATCCTCATCATTGTCGTATACGCCATACTCATTATCAAACCCTTCGAAAAGTGTTTTGAATTCATCATTGGGTTTGCGCAGGTCTTTCCATAATATTTTTGAACCTGATGTGCCTGGGCTGATATTGATGAAAAGATATCTTTCATCTTCTGTTGTTTGTGCGCTGTTATAATAATTGGGATTCGCCGGATCTTTATAGATCAATTTATCAGAAGATTGTGGTGTACCCAGTTTATGAAAATATACTTTTTGATTAATGCTGTTACCGGTAAATGTTTTACTTGGTTTATCATATGCGCTATAATAAAATCCATCACCCTGCCATGCCGCACCACTAAATTTTGTCCATTCCAGTTTATCTTTCAGCATTTCATTTTTAGCAACGTCTTTTACATAAATAATATTCCAGTCGCTCCCGGCACCGCTTTCAGTTATGGCCACATATTTCCTGTCGTTGGAGAACCCGGCTAAATTCTGTACAACTGTTCCACCTGCTGATAATTTATTCGGATCGATAAATACTTTTTCTTCTCCTTTCAATCCCTCCCTATAATATGTTACATTTTGATTTTGAACGCCGTCGTGTTTTGTGTAGAAATAAAATTTTCCTGCCCTCGACGGAACGCCCATTTTTGGATAATTGGCCAGTTCGGTGAGCCTTTGTTTTAATTGCTCGCGGTAAGGGATCATTTCGAGATAACCGTTGGTGATGTCATTTTCCGCAGTAACCCATTTGCGTACACTGCTGTCTACATTTGCCTCAGCTTCCAGCCAGCGATATGGATCGTTTACGGTAGTTCCAAAAAAGTTGGAAGATGAGTCGTGCATTGCAGTTTGAACATAGGTAACTTTTCCCGGACCAACAACATCCTCTTCTACAGGTTTATCTTTTTCCTTACATCCAAACATTAATGCGGGGGCAATGATGAATATTAAATACTTTTTCATTTGTGAAAATTTTTGTGGGTAAAAATACGGAATCAGCTCTGAAGAAGGGCTGGAAGCAGCTCGTTTTAACGAATTTTAATATGAGAGGACGCCTACAATCCGCAATCGACAATCCGCAATTCGCAATGTTTTTAAATTTCAGAGTGCGGATTTTCAATTTCGAATTGAATGATCAGTATACGGACGTGCAGCCTACAATCCGCAATCGACAATTCGAAATTCGCAATGTTTTTAAATTTCGGATTGCGGATTTTCAATTTCGAATTGATTGATCAGTATACGGACATGCAGCCTACAATCCGCAATCGACAATCCGCAATTCGCAATGTTTTTAAATTAATTCTCATTCTTTCATTGCGAGCCATCTCATCATATCATTCTTGGTGATTATCCCGCAGAGCTTATCATTTTTAACAACCGGCAGGCTACTTATCCAGTTTGTTTGCATGATTTCCAGGGCTGCCTGAATATCAGCTTCCGGATCTATGGTGAGAATATCTTTCCGCATGATATTTTTTATCGGAACACTGTCGATATTTTGTTGCAGCGCATATAATTCTTTTATATGGCCCGAGGTAACTACGCCAATAAGTTTTCCTTTTTTATTCTCGATAATGATATGGTTGATATCGTTCCATCTCATTATGCTTTCTACAAGTGCAACCGGATCGTCGGGATATGCTGTTAATACATCGGCTGTCATTAATTGTTTTACTTTGACCATGGTTCCGATCTGATGTTTTATGGCCGCGGGAATATCAACATCTGCCCATTCGCAAACCGGCAAATTATTTTTCTGATAATTATACATATGTTCGGTAATAACTTTCACCGCATCGCTTTCATTGATTTCTTTTTTTAATTTTCTGAAATTCTTCACCTGCCATTGTGCACCGGTATTTGTTTTTAATCTTTTTTCGATAGTACCCAGGTAAATAAATATTTCCCCTTCGGTGAGGCCGCAACTTTTTAAACCTGCGTGTGCCAGTGGCAGCAATTCTTTTTCAATTAAATGTTTTGCAGAGATCTCTTTATCACCCCATATAAAAACACTTTCCACTCCCGAGCGTGCAGCTTTAAAGAAATTGGATTTCACATCTTTAAATTCAAAATGATTCCAAATCTTTTTAGCATTTTCCGGCATTGCCTTCATCAATCCCACCCAAAAGGCAGTATTGGCTACTTCATCCCTGATACTTGGCCCTGCGGGAACATACCTGTTCTCGATGCGCATATGCGGAATATTATTCGTTATGCCATAACACATGCGGTTCCACCTGTAAATAGTTCCGTTGTGCAAACGAAGTGCACGCAATTGAGGAATTTTATTTTTGCTAAGGCATTCCACTGAATTTTCCTTTATCTCATCTGTCATCAATACTTCAAACCTAGAAATATCTTCTTTATAAATTTCAGTGATCGAATTATATACCCAATCTTTTCCGAAAGTAACCCGCGGCCGCTGCTCTCGAATTTCATCAACACTATGTCTTGTGTCGATGCTTTGTTGAAATAATGCTATCCGGATCTCGCTCCATAATTCCTTTCCCAGCAATAACGGCGAATTGGAGGCAACAGCCAATACGGGTGCCGAAATTGCTGCTGCCCAATTATAAGCAGGAACAAAATCCTCGGGTGCTATTTGCAAATGCGATTGAAAGCTGGTATTGCATGCTTCAAACATGATGCTGTCGTGGCGAATATGAATTTCGTCAACTCCTTTTAAATAGAGGTCGAATTTTCTTCCCCTCAGATTGCGCAATTTTTTACTTAAATGATGGTAACGCTGGAGCGGAGTTAAATAATCAAGTGTTATTTCATTGCGTGAAATGGTGGGAAGAATTCCTGCTAATACCAATTTTGAATTGAATTGCCCGGCTATGTTACTGGCGAGATTTAATTTTTCAAGTAAACTATTTTCTATCGCTCCAAAACATCCCGCTTTCAATTCAACCGGATCGAGGTTAATTTCAATATTGTATTTTGCAAGCTCCGTTGTAAATGATGCATGATTTAATTCTGCAAGTATCTGGATTGCGTTATCAGCAGGTTTCCATTCCGAATTTACAATACATATTTCCTGTTCGGCGCCAATGCGTTGAATACTATTTTCAAACAGGTTGTTTGCGATCATCAACTCCACTGCTTCAATATCATTAAGCAGGGCGTTCACAAATTTCATGTATTTGCCCGGTGAACGTTTTGTTTTTAGGGTAGCTTCATTCATGCAACAGGCTTTCCCCAAATATAGTTAAAATCAATCCGAATAAAAAAATAAGTATTTTTAGATTTGCATCATATTGCTATGGAAGAGGAAGAAATAAAAACACCGAAAGCGATCCAGATCGACTCGTCCTGGATGGATGTCCTCCATATTGATTTTTCATCTGAATATTTTCAAAAGATCAGGTCGTTTTTGAAAACAGAGAAGCAACTCTTAAAAATTATTTATCCTCCGGGCCAGTTAATTTTTAACGCCTATAATTTAACCCCATTTGACAATGTAAAAGTGGTGATCCTCGGGCAAGACCCCTACCATGGCCCCGGCCAGGCGCATGGTTTATGTTTCAGCGTACAAAAAGGAATTAAACCACCACCGTCGCTGGTAAATATTTTCAAGGAGATCAAAAGCGATTTGAATATTGATGCTTCTACTGATGGAAATGGCTCATTGGAAAATTGGGCGAAGCAGGGCGTGTTTTTATTGAATGCGATGCTTACCGTTGAAAAAGATAAACCCGCAAGTCATCAACAAATAGGCTGGCAGAATTTTACCGATTCAACAATAAAACATCTGAATGATAAAAAAGAGCACCTTGTATTTATGTTGTGGGGAAATTATGCTCAACAAAAAGCAGCGATGATCGATCCTGGTAAACATCTTATTCTTCAATCGCCACATCCGTCGCCATTTAGTGCCGACAGGGGATTTTTCGGAAATAAACATTTCAGCAAAGCAAACGCTTATTTAAAAGCAAATGGAATTGAACCAATTAATTGGAAGCTGAACTAACTATCATCCGTGAACTTCTCAACTCCCCATTCTCAAATTTTATTTCAACAAAATAGATCCCCGGAGAAAAATTGGTTGTTGCTATTTGATAATTCATATCATTTGGTTCAGCAACTGTTACCAGGTTTCCTGTAATTGTATAAATTTTAATTTGCTGAATGATCATTTCTGATTGAATATTGATTTGATCTGTACACGGATTAGGAGATAAAGAAAATTTTATATCACCGAATTCTGCAATTTGGATTTCATCATCCTTAATTAAAAGTGATATCCCGTTTCCAAAACTCGCAATCCAAACCTTCAAATTATCAAACGCATCATAAAAAGTGCGGACAGGATGTTGAAATTTATATTCACTTACCCTCGTAAAAGTTGGATCACCATCAGTAAGATTTTTTGTTATCCATAAACCATCATCTTCTGTTGTTATATATGCCTCATTTTCATTTAATGGATTTACAGTAATAGATTCACATCTGAAAAATGTTTCCAGTTTATTCCATGTTAAACCGCGGTCTTTAGTGCGATACAACCCACCCTGGTCGGCAGCACCTGTGCCCCAATGTGTAAAAATGCAGGCATACCACGTATTTTGGTCAGGGTCGTGGAGATCTACAACAATATCTTTTGTCCAATAATTAAAATTTATATCGCTTCTATCCTCCCAAATTGTTCCACCGTCTTCGCTATAAAATATTCCTGAACTTGTATAGAAGCTCCCATCCTTATTTGCAGAATAAGAACAAACAACGGCGCCATCGTTTAATACACGAACGATATAAGGATGATCTTCTGTTCCCGATGGTTCAGGTAATTTCTCCCAAACCGAAGTATTGAGGTCCTGTGCATTTATTGTTTTATATATACCGCCAGTTCCTTCATGTACAACAGATGCATACATGATGTCTAAATTCCCGGGATCGAATACGATCCAAACAACGGGATCGTTAAAATTATGCATGGTTTGCCACGAAATTCCGTCATCTGTGGAATATAATATTTCTCCATTTCCATTTCCGATATCGTCGTCATCAATTCGGGTGCTTTGATATAAATCGTGAACAGAGCCAGTTGCTGCATACAAAAAATTATTGGTGGGATTTCCAATTATTTGGTAAACGGAATTATAATCATCATTAATTCTTTTAAAACTCCATGATTCGCCTTTATCGTCGCTGGAAATTCCGCTGACATCGGAAAAGCCGGCGAGCATAATATTTTCATCGTGCCGAAATATATCCCAGCAACTGGTGTTTTCAAATGTTCCTGCATAGGTGTTACCCGGTATGATATCTTCGCCAGCCGGATTTTGGGTTGCCGATGTAACATATGCCTGTCTCCAGTTATTACCGCCATCGTTTGAAATATGCATAAATCCATAATCGGTAAAAATCACATGATCAGCATTATTTGGATCAACACATAAACCGAAAGGTATTTCGGCATACCACCAATCGTGTTCTCCGCCATCGCCACACCACCCGGTAATTATATTTTCATTATATGCTGTTTCAAAAATACTCGTCCATGATTCACCGCCGTCTATAGATTTATAAATTTGAATATAACTATTGATCGTGGATGATCCACCGGCATAAATAATGTCTGTATTTTCAGGATTCATCGCAGAATGATAAAATTGAACATTATCAACCGGTGAAATATCCTGCCATGTAATATCAATTCCAAATGAGAGTGTAAAAATTCCTTCATAGGCATCGTAAGCCCATGCTTCATTATAATAATAGAGATCTGTTTTATTTCCGGCCACACCGGTAAGCACCATGTTGGTTCCATCAAAAGCGCCGGTAAATGATGTAAAGGCGGTGTTTGCAGGAAGTCCTGAATTTGTAAAAAAATCAAAACTTGCTCCGCCATTTACTGAATATAACATTCCGTTATTTGTGCCGATGAAAATAGAATCGCCTTTCCAAAAAGCGCCGCTTATGTACAATCGCTCAGCAGGTGCCGAATAAATTAAAGCATAATTATCTCCGCCATCATCTGTAAAATATAATTTGGAATCGCTGCCTGTAATAAACCTCGAAACAGCATGGTGATCGGCAAATAAAAACTGACAATAATTTCCTGTGGGATCATTTATCGCATTCCATGTATCGCCACCATCTGTACTTTTTGTGGGGAAATAATAATCGTTTCTGAAATCAACCCGAATGGAATAAAGGATCTCAGGATCAGAAGTAAATTGGATTTCGCTGTTTTGAAATGCCACAAAATCTAGAAAATGATAAAAATCCCAACTCAGGCCATCGTCCTCACTGTAAAATAATTCAGTCATATCGCACGACATGAAAATTTTTCCAGGATCATATGGGCTGATCACCGGCGAAAAAAGTGCGCCTCCGCCACCCACACCCCTCGAGGAGATGGTATTGATCTGGGAAATAGCAGCTATGGATGGAAATAACACAAAAATTAATAAGCCGGATAGGGTTTTAACCATGATATTATAAATTTTCCGTAAAATTGGTTGATAAATGTTTAAATAAATATACCCCAATTGGGTGGATTTGTAAATGTTATTCAGTTGTACCTGTATGAGAAAAGTGAGAATTTCATTTATACTGATTTTGTTTTTATTACAACCGCCGGTATTTTCCCAACAATTTATTCTTGAAGAATTCGGATCTCGACAGGGATTGGCAAGCTCAGAGATATATGCTTTGTTTCAAGATTCAACTGGTTATTTATGGATTGGCACCCGGCTTGGCGTAAGCAGGTTCGATGGATTTGGATTCACAAATTATAACGGCACTTCCACCGAAAGATTTGGTAAAGTATTTTCAATTACACAGGATGGTGCAAAAAGAATATGGATCGGTGCGGAAAATGGATTGTTTTATTTTATGGCAGGGGAGGTGCACAACATTCTGCTCGATAAATCATTTCCTGATCCATGGATATATTCTGTGCATTGTGCCGATGGAAAATCACTTTGGATTGGAACCGCCAATGGTCCGGTTTATTTATCTGAAAATGAAATTCAAAATATCATTAAAGGAAAACCACTCGATTTTAAATTGTTTAAAAACTGGGCTGATTTTGGGGACCCGGGAAACCAGGTGCGCAGGATAACCAATGATGTTGCCGGCAATATTTATTTTGGCACCCGTGGTTCAGTAATTAAATACGACGGAAATCAACTAACTTTTTTATGGGAGAGTAAAGAACCAAGGTTGGAGGATGTATCGGATATAGTGGTAAATAATAAAGGCGAAACTTTCATTACTAACGAAACCGGAAATTTTTATAAGATCAGGGATAGTGATATCGATACAATTCCTTTCTTCGTCAACAGTACAGGAATAGAATCATATGGCGGCGATAAGTTTCTTGTATTGGGATTGATAGGCCTTTCAACTTTAAATGGCGATCAACTGAAAGAAGTTTATAATTTCGAAACGAAGGGAATTGATTATGTATCATGTATGCTTGTTGATGCAGAAAAAAATATTTGGGTAGGCTCCTGGGAAGGATTGATCAAGTTGAGGAAAAATATTTTTACCACTTATCTTCCAGGTAATACCGAAAACCTCAACGACATATTTTCCATTGTGCAGTCGGCGGATGATATCGTTTTGGGTGGGAACAGGGGCAATGTGATCTATTTTAAAAATGACAGGTTCGAAAAGTTTTTACCAGGAAATTTACAACCCTGGACAAATTCAGAAGTATTCGGATTGTATTTTGATAAAAACGGAACGATATGGTTCGGCAGCGGGTATCAGGGCATTAGTGCCTATAAAGACGGCGCAATATTTCAATATCGCGAAGATAAACTCTTCGATATGCATGGTCAGGATTTTTATGAAGACAGGAAATCAAATTTTTATATTTTGAGCGAGGGTGGTATTACCCAGGTGATGAATCCTGAATTTCCCGCCAACCTGCAATTTAAATATTTTCCATGGCCGGTTGACATTGGCGGAAAGTATTTAAAAATATTCGATCATATTGTAATGGAAAACAATGATACTTATCTCGCAACCAATTTTGGTTTGGTATTTTTTGATGGAGATACCCTGTTGCCGGTTAAAACAACTGACGAAGCTTTAAACGATGCGATTATTACTGCACTTGTTTCAGATAATGATGGTGCAATCTGGTTGTCGACAGGAAATGATGGCGTATACAACATTAAAGCAGATAAATTAAATGCTGAAATAAAACAACATTTAAATGCATCTTCCGGACTTCTTTCAGACGCAGTGCTGGAGTTATTGAAAACAGATGAAGGAATTTGGTGTGCACATTATAATGGGCTAAGCTTTTTAAAAGAAACAAACACGACCTGGAAAGTTGTTAAGAAAATAAATGAGCAGGAAGGGTTTTTGCCTTACGACTATACCTATATTAAATTAGCGGAGGACAAGCAGGCAAAGAAAATATGGATAGCTACAACAAACGGTGTTCAGTATTTTTCCACGCAAGACCTGCCATTTAATTCCACATTCGCACATCCTGTAATTACCGATGTGCTTTTATTTAACGGGGCCATCCCAATTTCTAATTACGGAACAAAAACCACCCTGTCAAAATTGATCCCCAACCCTGTTTTTCCATATAATAAAAATTCTGTAACATTCCAGTTTCAGGCAGTATCCCTAACCATTCCCGCACAAAATATCTGCAGGTATAAATTAATTGGTTATGATACCACCTGGTATTATGCAAAGGGAATTGATGAAGTAACTTATGCTGCGCTTGCACCGGGTAAATACCGTTTTGTTTTGCAGGCAGCGAATAATGACGGCATCTGGAGTTCGATCAGCGACAATTATGATTTCACTATCAGAAAACCGTTTTGGGCAACATGGTGGTTCATAGTATCAGCAATTATTTTAACTGCTTTGATAAGTTATTCCATTTATAAATACCGGTTAAACCAATTAATAAGAATAAATTCATTGCGGACTAAAATAGCCGGTGACCTCCATGATGACATCGGATCAACATTAAGCAGCATCAGGATGTACAGCGATATTGTTGCGAATCAACTAAGTGATAAAAATTCTGAGTCAACACCATTGCTTCAAAAGATGAGTGAGAATTCAACGGAGATGATTGAAAATATGAGCGATATTGTTTGGGCCATTAAGCCAACAAACGATTCATTTAAAAATATCGAAAGCCGCATGTTCAATTTTGTAACCTCTTTGACCAATGCCAGGAATATTGAGTTGGTTATGGAAAAAAATGAAAGTATTGAAGGATTGAAACTACCAATGGATGAACGACGTGATCTTTACCTGATCTTTAAGGAAGCGGTAAATAATTCTATGAAGTATGCAAATGCTACTAAGCTGAATATTCACTTCACAAAAACCGGCAGTGGTTTGAAAATGATGATCAAAGACAACGGTAAAGGGTTCGATACTGCGCTTCATAATGATGGCAATGGTTTAGGGAACATGAAAAAGCGGGCAGTTGAACATAAATGGAAATTGGTGGTAAACTCCGCCTTGGGGAAAGGAACAGAAGTGATCCTGAGTTGGTAAACATTTGTGAAGAAATTTATGGCATCCCCCTTTTGTGGTAACCGGAATCAGTTAATATAGATAATATTTGCAGTAATTTTAAACTATGAAAAATATACACGTTGCAATTTTTGAGGATAATAAACATTTAAGAGAAAGTTTATTTTATTTAATTAATGGCACCGATGGTTTTCAGTGTTCAGGTGCATATCCTGATTGCAATGACCTGGTTTTCCAGCTAAGGAAAGATATGCCTGATGTGGTGCTTATGGATATTGAAATGCCGGGTTTGAGTGGAATTGATGGTGTTAGGATCGTAAAAGAAAATTTCCCCGGAATCCACGTTTTGATGCAGACTGTTTTTCACGATGACGACAATATTTTTAATGCGATTTGTGCAGGTGCATCGGGATATATTTTGAAATCAACTTCTCCTGCAAATTATATTGAAGCAATACGTGATGTTTTCAATGGTGGTTCTCCGATGACAGGATCAATTGCCAGAAAAGTGCTTGAATTATTTCAGAAGAATATTACGCCTTCTGTAAAAACGGATTATCAGCTCACGCCAAAGGAAAAGGAAATATTAACCCTCATGATCAGCGGGAAGAGTTTTAAAATGATCGCAGATGCCATAAGCATATCTTATGAAACGGTAAGAACACATATGAAGAATATTTACACCAAGCTGCATGTTAATTCAAATACGGAAGCAGTGAGCAAAGCAATGCGGGAAAAAATTGTTTAGGGCCTGGTGATTGAAATAAAAAAATCCAAGATTAAAGCGGTTGTATAAAAAGGAGTTGCTAATTACTCTGCACTCTGTTCTTCATTTTTTTATAATCCTCAAGAATTTCCTTATGATCGAAAGCAAGATCTAATTTTGAATAATCGGCAATTCGCATCACTTTGGAAGCGTCGGAGGCTGCAACCAGCTTGCCGCCTTTCGGTTTCGCCACAAAGGCTGTTGAAACATACCGCCCCCTGGGATCGCGTTCGGGATCGGAATAAACACCAACAATGCTGAGTAGTTCAACGTCGAGCCCTGTTTCTTCCTTCACTTCTCGCACTGCAGTTTCTTCAATTTTTTCATCTCCGTCCATTTTCCCTCCCGGCAATCCCCAAACACCGATAAATGGTTCGTACTTTCTTTTCACCAGCAAAATATCCCCGTTTTCAAACTCAACAATTATATCCGCCGTAAGCTGAATATCATTCGACATGGTCATTGATTTAAAAGATTAACTTATTTGATTGCAAACGAAATTGGTTTTAATTTAATTATCATTTATTGTTTCTTTGTTTTTAGTTTATAATTTTTCAATTGCTTTAATTGCTTTTTCCATATTCAATCCTTTCCCCAAAACCGGTTTCCAGATGTCACCGATCTTATTTACACGATCAAGCATATTGAACATCGTAAATTGTGAGGGGTTTAGATCTGCATCAACCTCCTCCCATTTTAATGGTGTTGAAACCGTTGCTCCGGGTTTCGGTCTGACACAATATGGCGCTGCTAAAGTCTGCCCCCTGCGGTTTTGAAGAAAATCAATATATATCTGTTTTTTTCTTTTTGCAGGGCTTCTTTCTATACTGGTGATATCAGGTAATTCATGGTGGACAATATTTGCTATCAGCTCAGCAAAGTTTTTTATGTGATCATAATCATACTTAGCACCTGCCGGGGCATAAATATGAATACCGGTTGCTCCAGAAGTTTTAGCGTAACAATCAACACCAATCGCGTCAAATATTTTTTTTGTTACCAAGGCCGTTTTAACAACCTGCCTGAATGTATTATCGCCTGGATCGAGATCAATTACTACCCAGTCGGGATTGCCGATTTTTTTTTGCCGCGAATTCCACGGATTTATTTCTATGCAGCCGAGGTTGGCCATATATAACAATGATGCTTCATTCTGGCACAAAACGTAATCAATGTTTTTATTGCCGGATTCGGAATGTACTTTAAGCGTTTTAATATATTCAGGCATTTGCTCCGGCTCAACGTCCTTTTGGTAAAACCCCGGCACATCAATTCCATTGGGATATCGGTTTAGAGCGTGTGGGCGATCCTTCAAATAAGGCAGCATCACCGATGCGATATTTTTATAATATTCCAACAGATCGCCCTTGGTGTATTTTTCTTTGGGCCAATAAATTTTTCCGGGGTTGCTTACCCTAACCGTAAATCCTTTAATTTTTATTTCGAGTTCTTTTTGATTTACAGCCACTCTTTTTTCTTTCACTTTTTTAGCAGAATAATCACTTTTTATTTTTTTAGAAACTTGTTTTACTTTTTTTACTGCCGCCACGGCACGTGGTTTCACCAGCCGATTTGATTTGCGGCTTGTTTCCGGAATTTCTATTTTAATTTCCCTGGGATCCTTATCTGTCCTTAATCCTTTGAAAACAGCGTTGCGTAATTGTTGCTCATTTGTGAACTGGGCGAATTTAATTTCACAAACCAATTTTGGTTTTATCCAGGTAACTTTTGCATTTACCTTTGGAATTTCATCAAACGGACATTTACTTTGCTTTAGTGACTGCATTTTATTATAAACAAATGCCAGGATATCTTCCGTAAATCCAGTTCCGCAATGCCCGATGCATTTTAATTTACCACTATCATAAACTCCCAGCACCAGTGAACCGAATTTAATCCTGCTGCCGGATGGAGCGGTGTAGCCGCAGATTATAAATTCCTGCTCCATGCCTGTTTTTATTTTTTTCCATGATTGCGA
>JBIOHA010000054.1:0-12450 GCA_044448625.1 Chitinophagales bacterium
AAAGAACATATTCATTATCATAAAGACGGTTCAATTTGGGCTAAGGGACAAATGAACGGCGACCAAATGCACGGTTACTGGGAGTGGTATAGAAAGGATGGGGTAATTATGCGCTCCGGTTATTTTGATAATGGAAAACAAGTGGGAGAGTGGATTACTTATGATAAACAGGGAAAAGTGTACAAGGTGACGAAAATGAAAGAAAAAAAATAAAATTAAATACAATATATCGCATCGGGCTTTTTATTTGTAAATATTTTCCGCTCACTAACTTCTCACTTCTCACTTCTAACTTCTCACTTCTCACTTCCTCCTTCTATTTTAGCTACCTCATATATCCCTTGCTTAATAAAAAATATCACCTTTCTATAATGTACTGATCTTAATTCAAGTCCCATTTCTGCAAAGGTTTTTTTCCATTGATTATCGTTGCGGTTGGTATGCGGACAGGGAGAATAAAATAAATTCGCGACGGAGTCGAGGAAATAGGTGATATATTGCTGGAATTTATTTTCGTAGATATCTTCCATAATTATGAGCGATCTGCAAACACGCATTGCTTCTTTCAAAATAATATCTGGATTATCAGTATGATGAAGTACGGTAAGTATGATACCAGATTCAAAATGATCATCTTCAAAAGGAATATGCTTGCCATCATAAACAATTGGTTTGACAGAAGGATGATAATTTCCTTCATGAATATCAAGGCAAACGATATCAAATCCTTTTTCTTTTAATAAATGCGCTGCCAAACCATTTCCTGATCCAATATCTAAAACAGGCGTGCCCCTGGGTAACAAGGGCACTAAAGGATTTATTTTTTTTGAAACAAAGGGCCTGCCGACACTATTAAAATAGATCTTTCTGAAAAGCGGAACCTTATGTATGATATATAAAATCAATGCTGCTGTTTGAGGGCAGCAAAGTTATCTTTTTTTGAAAATTAACGAAGCGGAGTCTATACAATAGCGCAAACCGGTAGGTGTTGATGGTGCATCGTTGAAAACATGGCCCATATGCGCATCGCAACGTGCACAATGGATCTCACTTCTTGCATAACCAACATCATAGTCGGTATCGGAAGCAATATTTTTCTCATTTATCGGTTGATAAAAACTTGGCCATCCAGTTCCTGAATCGAATTTATGTTTTGAATCCCATAAGGGCATGCCGCAGCAAACACAATAATAGATCCCATCCTCATGATTATCATGAAAAGGATTATCAAATGGCCTTTCTGTTCCCGCCTGTCGTGTAACTTCATATTGGAGGTCGGTAAGTTGTTTTTTCCACTCTGCTTCCGATTTCTCAATTTTAACGCCATCCCATACATAATCGGGGGCTTCAAGTTTTACATTAATTACCTGCATTACTGTATCTCCATCAGAATTTTCCATGGTGGAGGTTTTGTTCTGCCCACATCCGAATATTGCCGGAATTAATGCGCAGGTCAGAATCAATAATTGCTTTCTCATTGTATTGTAGATTGAATGTAACATATAAACGAGATTTGAACCTGTTCAGATTTAATTGTTTAATTTAATTTCCCGACAACTTGAATATCTCCTGTACCTTTCAACTAGAGAATTGTCTTCCGGTTTATTCCACGCCCAATTTTCTAACTTGCTAATCAAACCAACTCCGCCACCGGGTACATCCTTTCCTGCTGTTCCTTTACTCTTTCATCGCTGATATATTCATCATACGACATCAGTTTGTCAATAATTCCTGTTGGTGTAATTTCGATGATCCTGTTGGCAATGGTTTGCATGAACTGGTGATCATGCGAAGTAAATATCACAAAGCCTTTAAAATCCTGGAGTGCATTATTAAATGCTGTGATGCTCTCCATGTCGAGGTGGTTGGTGGGTTCATCCAGGATTAATCCGTTGCCATTCAGCAGCATCCCCCGTGAAATCATGCACCGCACTTTTTCACCACCGGATAATACTTTGCAGCTTTTTAATGATTCTTCACCACTGAATAACATCCTTCCCAAAAATCCTCTTATAAATGCTTCGTCTTTTTCTTTAGCATATTGACGCAGCCAGTCAATTAAATTGAGATCTCCGGTAAAGAAAGAAGTATTTTCATTTGGTAAATAATTGGTAGTGACCGTCACACCCCATTTATAGCTTCCAGTATCCGCTTCTTTCTCACCTGCAATTATTTCGAAGAAATTTGTTTTTGCCAACGGATACCTGCTTACAATAGCAATCTTATCTCCCTTCTCTGCAGTGAATGTAATATCTTTAAATAAATAATTGCCATTATATTGTTTTGATAAATTTGTAACGGTAAGGACCTGGTCGCCTAATTCACGTTCAGGACTGAAAAATATACCGGGGTATTTTCTTGTCGACGGTCGAAGCTCTTCTATATTTAATTTTTCTAACGCTTTCTTTCTCGACGTTGCCTGTTTTGCTTTCGAAGCATTTGCACTAAAGCGATTTATAAAATCCTGTAATTCTTTGCGCTTGTCTTCTGTCTTTTTATTTTTCTGCGACATTAATTGCAGCATTAATTGCGACGACTGATACCAGAATGAATAATTTCCTGTGAATATGCTGATCTTTCCATAATCAATATCGGCAACATGTGTACAAACCGCATCAAGAAAATGCCTGTCGTGGCTCACAACAATTACTGTATTTTCATAATCTGCCAAAAAGTTTTCCAGCCAGCTGATGGTATCAATATCAAGATCGTTTGTTGGCTCATCCATTAAAAGAATGTCGGGATTTCCAAATAATGCCTGGGCAATAAGCACACGCACTTTTTCTTTTCCGCTCAGGTCTTTCATGAATTCATAATGGCGATCTTCTTTTACTCCGAGGTTGCTCAATAATTCCGCAGCATCACTCTCTGCATTCCAGCCATTCATTTCTGTAAATTCAGCTTCAAGGTCGCCAACTCGTAAACCGTCTTTTTCATTAAAGTCAGGTTTGGCATATAAAGCATCTTTTTCCTGGATAATGGACCATAATTTTTTGTGACCCATCATCACCGTATGAATTACGCTATGCTGGTCGAATTCATGGTGATTTTGTTTGAGCACAGCCATGCGCTCGTTTGAACTGATCTCGATCACTCCTGTAGTTGGCTCTATCTCGCCCGAGATTATCTTGAGAAAAGTTGATTTTCCGGCGCCGTTTGCACCAATAATCCCATAGCAATTGCCTTTGGTAAACTTGAGGTTAACATCTTCAAACAACACCCGCTTTCCATATCTAAGGGATACATTATTTACTGCTATCATTTATGCAAATATTTTGAGGGTGCGAAGTTACGGAGAATTCACTGAAATTGGTGGGAATGAGTATTAATTGAGCAGGGTATCAGGTATCAAGTATCAAGTATCAGGAATCTGCTTGCCAACGCCAATATTCTATTTTTCTTCCGTGAGCAATGCTGAAATATCCAGAATCAGTTTATTCACTTCAACAGAATCGGTTCCATCATAATATCCTCTTATCCTTCCCTCGCGGTCAACGAGTGCGAAGTTTTCTGTATGAACAAAATCGTTGGGACCGGCGTCGCCTTCTGTGGCATCAACCAAATAGCTGTAACGGGCAAGGTCGTAAATATCTTTTTTAGCTCCGGTAACGAAATGCCATTTAGCACTTTTTATATCACGGTTTTCAGCATATCTATGTAGTACTTCAGAAGTATCGTGTTCGGGATCAACTGTATGTGATAAGAATAAAATGTCGGGATTGTTATCGTATGTCCGGTAAACTTTGATCATTCCCTCGGTCATTATAGGGCAAATTCCCTGGCAGGTAGTAAAGAAAAAATCAGCGACATATATTTTCCCTTTGTATTGATCCAATGTTATTTCCTTATTATCCTGATCGGTCAGCTTAAAATTGAAAACAAAATGCGGGTCACCATTTTCTCCCCTTGGTCCGTAAAAAGGCAGAACCGGCTCTTTAACATTTGCAGCAGTGGAAGCGTAAACAAAATAAATTGCAACACCAACCACCGCAATAAATATCGACGCAAGTGCAAGTTTTTTAGGTGAATCGAACATAATGCAAAATTATTTTGATTGAACTGGTTTTGCATGCCGTTTAAAAATATTTAACGGTTTAGTGTTGGGGATTACTATTGAGATGGAAGACTCAAGAATTGAAGATTCGAAGGGAGAAGATTCGCAGGTTAAGGATCTAAGACTAAAGGAAAGGAAGAAAGGAATTGTAAGTTAAGAACTTAGGGCCTTCCTTCGAATCTTCAATTCTTCTCCCTTCGAATCTTGTTCCTAGGTCAAATATCCACCGGTATATTGATCTTCAAACTATAGTTCCTCCCCATGCCATAAACTCCCGATCTGCCTGTGACGAAATTTTCACCGGCATATTTCAGCCTGCTCAAATGACTTTGATAAGCAACATCTGCTATATTGTTGATTGATAAATACATTGAAAGCAAGGTTTTTTTCCCTGATAAAATATCAGTCCCGGCACCAAAATTTATTAAAGTATAACCCGGTGTAGGCGTTTCTGTGTTGTAGGCTGAATAAATATGACCTTGGGCAAAATAATTTTCCAATTGAACTTTTAAATATGCGTTGGAGAAAGTTTTATTCACTTTTTTAAAATCACCCTTTATTTCAGATATTAATTTGGGGGAAGGGGAGAAGGGGAGATATTTTGTCGAATCGGTTGCATTTTTGCGCATCGCATTTACAAAAGAGAAGCTGTTCTCAAAATGCAACCAGTGAAATGGGTGTGGATGAATATCAACAATAAATTCTCCACCAAATAAATTAGCATTTCCCTGCGCATACGAAAACACATCAAATACTTCACCTCCTGTTTCAATAATTGAATCTTTGCCATTTTCGCCATTGATTTTTGTCAAATAAATAAAATTGGCAATACTGTTATTAAAAATATTTGCTTCAAATGAAATATGATCACCATCATAACCCAACGATGCGTCTGTTTGCAAACTTGTTTCGGGAATAAGATCGCTGTTCCCCAATTCATATCTGAAAGTTCCTTCATGCACACCATTGGAACCCAGCTCGGCCATATTCGGTGAGCGGAAACCTCTTGCAACATTTAATTTGGAATAAAAATGATCGTTCACCTGGTAGGTTGCACCAATACTTCCTGAAGCTGAAGAAAAATTCCTGTTAAAAGCATTGAATATATTTTCATTTGAGTTGGAAATGTATTCCCTTGATTTAAGTGTTCTAAAATCATAACGAATACCACCTGAGATATCCAGTTTGCCTAAATTCCTTTTTGTTGTGGCAAAAATGCCAATATCGAAAAGATCATATTCAGGTATCAATACTTCTTTGCCAAGGTTAGAAGATGTTTGGCCCATCCCATTAATCCCAATTGCGGTTTGCCATTTCGAATTATCGGGAAATAAATATTTAATATCATAGTTGAGGGTATTCATTTTAAAATAGAGTTCAAAATCCCCTGGATCCAAAACATCGCCGAATTCTTTTCTGTTATTTTGTTGCCACCCTAAAGTAAAATTCAAAGCGCCATTGCCGATAATTATTCGGTTTTCCAAAACTGATTTAATATGTGTTATCTCCTGGTATGGAATTCCGGGTGAATAACTTTTTAATTCTTCATTGCTTGCTATTGCAATTCCTTCGGTAGTATCATTAATTGCAATGTGTTGAATAAACTTTCCAGTTGCGCTATCTCTTTCACCTTCCACCAATCCGACATGTAATTGATAATATCCTGCATGCAATCTTGTATATCCCCATTTTTTATTTAAACCGATGATAGCATTTGCCGCATTTTCTTTAAAACCGCTCCCGTAAACATATCCATCGTATTTATTCTGATATGCATGTGCATTCTTTCCGCTATATCTCGCATCCCAGATAAATCCATTTATATTTCCAGCGATATTTGCGGAATAACCGATCAATCCGTTATTCGTTTGGTAGTTTGAAAGCAGGTTTGCTTTAATCGTTTTATCAGGCAAAGTGGGTGCAGTGATAAAATGGATTACACCGGCCATAGCATCACTGCCATATGCTAAACTCGCAGGGCCCTTTAATATTTCTATCCTGTTTACAGAAAATTCATCGATCTCGATCCCGTGTTCATCACCCCATTGTTGCCCCTCCTGTTTAATTCCGTCGTTTACAATTACAACGCGATTATATCCAAGTCCTCTTATTTCGGGTTTTGAGATGGCAGGGCCGGTGCCAATTTCTGATATACCGGGCTGATTTGCCAATGCATCAATAATATTTGAAGATGAATTTTGTAACAATGATGTTTTTGTAACTACGGTTATCGGTGTAGCTGTTCTATTTGCTTCCGCCGATTGTGAAAGCCCGGTTATTACCACTTCATTTATTTCGGTGATCGATTCTTTCAATTCAAAATCTTTTTGACCGATTGCTGAAAGATCAACTGTTTCGATAATTGATGCATAACCAATGAATGTGACCTGTATCATTAATTTTTTTCCCGGTAAATTGTTGATCATATATTTTCCTTCGCCATCCGTTGATCCACCCGATTTAATATCCGGAAAATAAATAGTGGCTCCCGGCAAGGGCTGTTGATTATCGGCATCACGCACCGTTCCTGTTAAAGATACCTGAGAAAAAATTTTGGGGATTAATAAATAAAATAATACAATGAATACAAAAATAAATTTGCCTGTCAGCATAAAAATAAATTGAATTAAGTAAATAAAATGGTGACTATCGATCAGGCAAACACTGGAGAACCTCTTGTGTCGGGATTTTGAAATAAGGTGAGAATGTTAAATCTAACTTTAACTATTTCTTCAGTAATTGTAAAGGAAAATTGAATAGAGCCTGGAGCATATGCCTCAATTACCTGGCCTGCAGAAAAATCAGCATTGCAAAGGCTGCAAGTTTCAGCGTGGTGAAAGTGGGGGAGGTCAGCATTATTTTCATGACAAACATTTTCTTCTGTCTCCCTAATCAAATGGAAAAGATCCCTGCATGCCACCGATCCAAGAAACAGGATCAGCATTAATGCTGCACCAAACGATTTATATATTTTCCATCTCATCACCTTTGCAAAATTAATAACTATTCTGTTCTTAGCAGCAGCAGTATAGCAGGCAGAGGAGAGAGATTACGATAAGTGGTTGGTAAAAAAAATACCAACCACGGCATAGAATTAAAGATTCGAACCTGTCTGCCGAAGGCCGAGGGAGAAGATTCGAAGAATTGAAGGACAAGGATCTAAGATATTAAGGAAGGAAGTTAAGATCTTCTTCTAATTTAATTTCCTTTCATCCTTCTAATCTTACCCTTCGAATCTTCTCCCTTCTAATCTTCGATTCTTAATATGAGTCCCCAACCCAAGCCCCATTCTTCAAACCTTTCGTCCATTTGCGCAAAGGGTGACGTGCAGGATCAAGATTTTTTTCAGTATCCCAGGGTTCGAATGCGTTTTTAATATTTCCCAATCCCGATGATTTTAATTCAGGATAATGACGGAGGATCACGGATTTTAAATCTGCATTATCGATCCATTCCATTCCTTCCCTGGTATAATATTCTTCTGTGAAACAGTCGGTATAAAAGCGGTCGCTCTGCAAACGTCGGGTTGCATTTAAAATAAATATCTGAAATTGTGTTTCGCCAAATCCAAAACCATTTGGACGATAACCTTCTCCAAGCGTGCCGATCAATAGATCAAGCGATTCCACCGCTTCCGGATTGTTGCCATAAATTTCTTTTAGCAGAGCAACAATTTCGACATCGGGTGTGAGATCTTCAAATTTTGCAATTGGCTTTAATCCGAGCTGACGCCGAAATTCATTATATCGCGGCACACCTCTTTCTCTTGCACGGATAATATCTACAGCACCCATATCAAATACAGGGTTAAATGGGATACTTAATTCCTGCATGAATTGAGGATAATTATTTAATGTCAGCTGACCTGGATGTTGATTTCCGAAAGAATAAAATAAATTGGTAAACGAAATTTCACTTGCAAGTTTTGAAGCTGCTGCCTGCCGTGTACGTGCAAAATCAACCTCTTTAATTTTTTCACCTGAGGTGTGATCTTTCAATTTTAATTTTTCCGGTAACAGCGAATGCAGTCGGTACACTTCAACAAATTCTTCAGTAAATCCGTATGAAACCCCGTGTTTATTAATTGGATTTCCAACAACACCACCTAATTCGGGATTGCGCACATTAATTTCTGAAACAGTTTTTTTATGATCGTTTTTGCTGAATAAATTGGTGAGTATCCCATACCAGTTTGCATTTAATGCTGTATCGAGACCTTTATTGGCAAGTATGGCCGGCGTCCATTCTACCGAATGTATTTTTGCCATGACAGCGGCATTTATTAACCGGGCAACATTAAATAATCTTGTATCATCCCAATCAGGATATTTTGATTTCAAGTGATCGCAAATTGCATTATGCTCTCTTGTAAATAATGTATGCAGCATGCTCATACCCACCCACCAGTTGCGCACAAATCCCGTTTCTTCAATTCCTTTTTTATCAAGAGGTAATGTCCCATCTGAGTTTAAACGCAATTTACCATCAACCCCGCTGCGCAACCTGTCAACGGTTTCCTGGTCGCTGCCATAGATCTGCGAACCATCCCACCAATGTGTTACTTCATTAATAAAACTAATTTCTGCAATTTCCTTTCCCTCAATTCTTGTAGGGTCGGGTTGTGTGCGTGGGACAAACATTTTTGTTTGCAGATATTTTTTTCTGGCAGGATCGTTTATCGGAAGATCAACTTCAATTAATTCTTTTAATAGCGGTTCACCATGATTTATCCAATCGGCATTTTGAAATTGTATCCAGCATGTTGCAAGCATATTTAAAAACGGAACCTCTTTCATTTCACCTTTCCGGCTTAATAATTTAAGGCTGATCTCTCTTGGATTTGGTGTGAGTAATTGATCGCCGGTTTCCGGCTTTATTGCATCGAGATGTACGTTGCGCATAAATCGCGTTCCTGCAGCCCCCTCTTTTGGATTTTCAAGGTTGTTCCATGTACCATCAGCAGTGCGATAATATTTTACACCGGCAGGTGGCGTTGCTCCTTTTTTTTGAAATGCCACCAATGCATCTTTCGGATAAGTGGAATGTAAATTATGATTATTTAATTTCTCACGCATATAAGCCAGCGTAAGAATTCCAAACATGAGTGGACGGCGGTACCAATTTGTCCAAACCCTGCCGCTCATTCCCATTGTGCCACCCCATATTTTCACTAAAAATTCAAAAACAGCTGTAAATATTGTCCCCAAAAAATTCCCTGTCAATCTCTTCAACTTCACCATTTTTTTTCCTGATACATTTTTAGGCAATGCATCAACTGGAATCGACCCCGGTTTTACAACTGGATCCTGCAATAATTTATCTCTTTCAAATTCATAAATATCCGGAACCGTTACATTCACTTGTGCATGATGATTTTCTTCTGCACGTTTAAGCAATTCGATCCACTCCTGATTTCCCGGATCTAATTGAAGTGCATTTTTATATTCTTTTACTGCGTACTTATAATCTTCTGCCTGGAAATAGGCAAGTCCTATTAACCCGTATTTTTCTGCTGTTGGCTTATCCTGAATTAATTTAATTAAAACTGCTATCGCCTCTTTTGGATTTTTATTTTCGATCAGTGCGACAGCTTCCTGTAATTCTGCAGAGGTAAATATGGAGTTCATATGAAAGTTTTTGAGGTTTCAGCGTGAAGATACGGAGTTGTTGAATAAATACAGGAACCTGCCTTTGCCAGCTGGCAGGCTCAGATGACGCTGATTGAGGCGGATTTAAAAAGATTTTATTAAATAATAAAAAATAGAAAAAAAACCCCCTTTGCGTTCTTTGCACTTTGCGACTTTTCCACAGGATCCTTCGGAGCCTGAAACGGCTGTTCATATCCTATAATACTAAGTCCTATTAATTATTTAAATTTGATAAAAACCAACAAAATGAAAAAACATGAATTACGCTTTCAAAGGCTGGGTAAATACACTGTTTTTGCAACGGCCTTTCTCGCCTCTCAGCAGGCTGATACCCAGGTGGTTTACACCGATGTTGACCCTGATGTGGTGCTGAATCCCAACGAATTCGGCACCATAGATCTCGACAACGATGGCTCCCTGGATTTTGACCTGGTAAATCTCAATGATTCATTTGCCACCGCACTTGGTATTGGCATATATGATTCGCAGGCAGTAGCAGGTTATATGCTCGATTTTTTCGGAACTTCATTTGCAATGGCTTCGATGTTTGACGCGGGTGAACCTATTGGCCCCAGTTTGAATTGGATGACACAAACAAATTCCGGAAATGGTTTCTGGGGAAGTTTAATGGGCTTTGGTGATTTCGGGCAATGGGACAATGTGACAAATAAATTTGCAGGCCTTAGGATCAGGATTGGTGGTAACGATCATTATGGCTGGGCAAGGTTTGATGTTACCCATACCAAGCTTACTTTAAAAGACTATGCTTATAATGATACACCAAATGCATCCATCAATGCTGATCTTGTAGGGATCCAATCAGCACAGCAGCAATTTACACCAACTGTTTATAGCAATAATGATTTTCTGCAAATAGAATTGCCTTCCAATATTTCCTCTGCAGATGTTGTCGTGTTCGACATGAATGGGCGACTGCTTAGCAATGAGCATATCTCTTCAAGTGCAACAATTCAAATGGGTGAATATCCACAGGGAATTTATCTCGTAAAAATTGCAAGTGGTGAGATGAGTTATTCGACATTATTTTCAAAGAAATAAATTTTGACATGTCCGGCGATATATTTTGCCGGCCATGTTATTTAATTTTTAGTTCAGTATTTTTTTTGAGAAAGACAAGAACCTGCCTTTGCCGGCAGGCAGGCGCAGATTACGCTGATTTAGCGGATTAAAATGGATTTTTTGTTATAAATAAAAATAATAAAAACAGAAATTAAATCTCTGTGTTCTCTGTGAACTCTGTGGGGGAAAAACGGATAAGGGTTCCGGAGGGGTGAAATATTGGTAAGTACAAAACAGGAAGATACGGTGTGCAAGGGACAGATTTTTTTTCTTTGCGCTCTCTTTGCCCTTATGCGTCTTTTCCACAGGATCCTTCAGAGCGTGAACCTGCTGTTCCTTCTCGATTTAATAATATGAAACAAATCAAATGCATCATAACTCTGCTCTTTATTTCAAGTATAACATTTGGACAATCTGACATTAAAAGAAAATCAGTCTTTTTAGAAATTGCAGGCAGTGGCGGATTGGGTTCAGTGAATTTTGAAAAATTATTTTGCGAAAAAAATAATACCGAATTTACCTGGCGGACCGGTTTAAGCATTGCACCTATTGATAAGAATAATGGAACAGGTATCGTTTTTCCTTTAATGGTGCATTCGATCACCGGCAAGGGTGCGCATAAACTTGAATTTGGGTTGGGGCAGGGAATTACTATAACTACAAAAGGCAGTTTTTTTGCAATGACTACAGCCTCAGTCGGATATCGATATGCACCAGAAAAAAAGAACTGGTTTTATCGTGCAACATACACACCATTGATATCCTATCTCGTCGACTTTCAAATTCAACAATGGGGTGGGTTGAGTGTGGGATATACATTTAATAATAAATCAAAATGAAAAAAATATTTATTCTGTCTACCTGCAGCATACTGTTCAGCAGTTGCAATAAAGAAAAATTCTTCGACGGGCCTGATTTTTTTGAAGATGATTTCGAATCTTATTCCTCAGTGGATGAATTAACTTCAAATGATGATATTAATTGGTCGTATACACAACTCACAAGCGAATTAAATAAGATAACGCTTGATACCAACAATGTACATTCCGGAAATAAATCCTTAAAATTTGTAGCCGCGAGATCTGAAAATGAATTTGTTTCCAAGTGCAGCATAGCTAAACAAAATATGGCATTTTGGGATGGCGAAACAGTAAGGCTCACAGCCTGGTATTATATTGAAGGAACAAATACACTTGACTGGTTATTCCTTTTCGATCTTGAAGAACAAACCGCTATCGGCGCCGGACCGGGAATGCGGCTCGCACTGGTTAATAATCAACTTGCAGTGGAATATAAATTCTACGAACCAACACTATTTCAATCTCTGGGACAGGAAATAGATCTCCCCAGAAACGAATGGGTTGAATTAATTTGGGAAGTTAAATTATCTCAAAAAAATAATGGCGCTGCTAAAGTTTGGCAAAACGGACAATTAATTATTGACAGCCATAATATCACCACACTTCCAAAAGATATTTTATATTCACTACAAGGCACAAAGGGAATGTACAGCAGTGTTGAAATTGGAATTACAGCAAATTCTACCGACAATGACCTTACAATTTGGGTTGATGATGTGGTATTTGAAAAAGTTGATTATAAAGACTTTCAACAGTTATCAAAAGACCAAACGACGTCACGCCAGGTCATAAACTAAGACTAGTTAAA
>JBIOHA010000055.1:0-12335 GCA_044448625.1 Chitinophagales bacterium
ATGCCGGTTTCCGCATAGTTTTCTGCTTTTTTCCCTTCACGGTAAGCAACCCAGGTAAACGAGAGCTGGTATAAACAAACCAGCACCAAAGCTGCAAAAAAGAACTTAATGAGACCTTTCCCCTGCATAGTGTTTTTGTATTAGATATTGATTTTTTAAAATTTGATTGCCTGTCGGCCTTTGCGGCGTAGAAAGCGGCTGCAAATATAGTTGGAAGGATTGAAGTTTTGTAGATTTCTCAGGAAATTCCGGCAAAGGGAAGGAATTGGATTTGGGAATTTGGGAATTGCTGATTCAAGGATTGTGGAATTGCAGAATTTGATAATTGCAGAATTGTATTTTATCCGATGTTAGGGAAATCTAATCAGAGTCTTTAATAAACAAAAAAACCTGCCACCGTTTCCGATAGCAGGTTTGTATAATTTCGAAATATTTTATTGTGCTTTTACTATCTACACTGAACCAATGGTGATCATTTCTTTATAAAGGTTGATATAATAAATTCCGGCAGCTACTGCATCACCGAAACTTATTGTTTTTGTATTTTGATCGAGATCAACCGATAAAATAATTCTTCCCATAACATCAGTTACGGTTAAAAGGTCAGCGTTTGATATTGGGTTAATAGTAATGTTTGCAATCGTATTAAATGGATTAGGTGAAATTGAAATAAGGTCGGAAATATCCTCATCACTTATTTCATTACAGAGTTCAGCTATTACATAACCTGTTGCTACTGCTTCATCTGATCCAACAATATTTGTTGCGGTAAGTGTTACCGAATATGTTCCGGGGGTTGAATAAACAACAACAGGATCCTGTAGATTTGAGGATGGAGGTGTTCCTCCTTCAAAAATCCATGACCACGAAGAAGCGCCTACAGAATTATCTTCAAAATTTATAGTAAGTGGAACACAACCTGTTGTGGTATCAGATGTGAATGCAGCATCAGGAACTGAGGTAACATCATCCACAACCATAAATTTATCTACACCACCTTCAAGTACATTTCCTGTTGCAGATTGATCAGCAATGCGATAACGAATACTCATATTATCTGATAGATCAATATAATCCTTCAGGTGAATTTCATTATACAACCATTCGCCCATATCAGGCGTATCACCATTAATAAAATCTATCAATACTTCATCAGTGCCGTTGCTCACAAAAACTTTTAACGTATCATTTGGAGGACCTGCACCTTCTGCATTAAAGAACCATTTATAATAAGAAAGCTTTGGTTCTAAATAACCGCTGAGGTCCATTGGGGGTGAAATTAAATGTGTTGCTCCGTTGTCAACATCATCTTCTGATGGCGATCCTGTTGCCATATTTCCGGTAACATATGCCTGATCTGCAAAATCGCCGGTAACATCAAAATAAGGATTCGCAAAATCACCATCCATTGTTGTCCCGTAAGGAATACCACGTTCCCAGGCTCCTGTTTCTGCAGTAGTGATCAATGTCCAATCATTATTAAAAAGAAAATCATCATAATAACCCGCATTCAATTCTATTGTATAAACTCCACCCGGGTTCACATCAATATCTTCACTGTTGGTAACATGTCCCCATTTGCCGGCATTCATCGTATAAAAATCATCATAAACGGAAGGGAAAGAAAAATTACCAGATCCATCTGTGATAGTGGTAAAATTATAAATTGCATTGGCAAATAAAACATCAGCTCCGCTTATTCCAACACCGGTTGCAGCATCTATTACCTGGCCGGTTACAGCATATGTTGCAAAAGGACTTAATTCGGCATCCACAGTAGTTATCACGCCATTTGTAAGACTTACGCCGGTAATAACAAGTGGATCATAGCCGGCTTTTGTAAATGTCATATCATATGATCCGGCATTAACTGTCCCCATTTTATAAAGGCCGGTAATATCAGAAAATTCATCAGCAACTCCTGCTGCAGTTATATGCACTGTGGCACCATTAATTGGAAGTCCGGTAAGCACATCGGTAACCAAACCTTCCAGGTAACAGGCCTGGATATAAGTAGGTCCAATAATGAATAATCCCTCTTCCATATCTGTTGCAATAATATTTCCCGACGGTAAAAATGGCCATGACCCCCAGCAGCCATTAAATCCTCCGCCTGCCAAAGGTGATGTATCATAATATCCGGTTTTTATAAGATTATCAGGATGAGTTGCATCGGTAATTATTACGCCATCGCGGTAATAAGCAGTAATGAGAAAATTACCCCTTACCATCACATTATGTGGAATTGAATTTGTTCCCGGGTTAGCCTGAAACTGATCAAGCTCCTGAATATCTGTAACATCAGTGATGTCGTAGGCAGCCACAGTAGCATTCGTCACCTCGTCGGTAGTGAACATATATTTATTATCATCTGTAGGCCAAACATTATGGGTGAATTCATTCGGTGTTATTTGCTGGCCCATTAATACGGGTGAAGTTTTATCAGATATATCCCAAATCGATACCCAGCCTTCATAAATATTACCGGCATATAAGGTATCTCCCCTAACAAAGCCATCATGAATATACCAGGTATCAACTTTTCCAACATAGGTAGGATCCATTGGGTCAACGTTTGCGTCAAACATCCAATCGCCCTGGTTGCCCAGGTTACCACCGAAAATATGGATGATACCGTTTTCATCGGCAAAAACTGTATGCCCGGTTTCTACATCCATACCACAATCGGTAAAATTGAAAGGAGCAGAATCAGGGAGCTCAGAGAGATCGATGCAAAGCAAACCGCCACCGGCTTCAGTTACTACATATGCATAATGATCCCAGGTTCTCACCTCACGCCAAATGCTGTTATTACCATTTACAAACTGTACTTCAACAGGATCAGTAGGGTCTGTAATATCTACGATCGAAGTACCGTCCTCAGTCCCAACAATCGCATATTCATTTCCTGCACCATCGGCCCAGCCCGTAATGTTTGAAAGCTGATCGGCATATTCAAGATGACCGAGCAGTTCCATATTTAGTTGCGAGAAAGCATTAAGGGAAATAAAGTTTGCAAGGAGGAAAAGAGGAGTAAAAATTCTTTGTTTCATCAGAAAAATATTTGGTCGGTAAAGGTAGTTAATTTTTTGAGGGTGGTTTCTAAATAAAACACATAACTACTTGGCGGTGGTCGCAGTTGGCAGTTGGCAGTAGGCAGTTTGATCTACTAATTCAAAAAGTATCTGTGTCAATCTTTGTTATCAGTGGCAAATGAGAAATGAGGAATAAGTAGTGAGGAATGAACAACATTTAATGGGTAACATTTTTGCTTGCATTTAAACATCTGTGTCAATCCGTGTTATCCGTGGCAAAAACCTTCTGTGGGCACCCTAGATCTATCTGCAATCATGTATGCGTGTAGCTAAAAATTTTTTCTCAGCAGGAGAATTTGTCAACGCCATGGCTTCCTCAAAATATTTCCTGGCTTCCCCTTTTTCATTTTTTCTCAGCAGAAGATCGGCAATTGTTGCCGGCAATAAATAATAATTTTTCATAGCGCTACTTTCTTTTATTTTGCTGATCTCAAGCAGTGCATCATCCGGGCCGCTGATCTCAGCAATAATTATTGCCCGGTTCAAAGCAATAACCGGAGATGGCGAGAATGTATACAACAGATCATAATAACCGAGAATATTTTTCCAGTTGGTTTCATCATATGATCCTGCCGAACAATGCTCGTAAGCAATACATGCTTCTATATGAAATGCCGATAATTCATTTCCGGTTGATGCGAGATTTAATTCGTGAATACCTTCTTTTATCATATCCTCATCCCACAACAACCTGTCCTGTTTATTTAATAATAAAATATTTCCTGCTGCATCAATTCTCGACCTGAATCTTGCGCCGTGAAAATACATCAACGCAAGCAGGGCATGTACCGAAGGAATATTTCCTGTGGGATGTTGTGTAAGCAATAAACATAAGCGCAGCGATTCTGCCGCAAGGTCCTCGCGAATCAAATTATCCACTGAGGTGGAACTATAAGCCTCGTTAAATAATAAATAAAGTGCTTTTAAAACGCTGTTTATTCTTTTATTGATCTCGGTTGATGTGGGGATCTCAAATTTTATTTCTTCCGTTCTGAATTTTTCTTTCGCACGGTATAATCTTTTATTGATATTGGCTTCATTGCTCAAAAATCCCCTTGCAATTTCGCCGATGCTGAAACCACATAAATTTTTTAATATCAGCGCAATGCTGCTTTCCTCATTAATTTCAGGGTGACAACATACAAACATCATCCTAAGCTGATCATCTTTTATTTCATCATCGCTGAAATAAGAATTCAAAGTATATCCAAGTGTATATTCCGATTGGAGGAGTGGCGTAATTTTTTCAGCATATTTTTTCTCAAGTTTTTTATGGCGCAGGAGATCCAGCGTTTTATTTTTTGCAACAGTCATCAGCCAGCCCGATGGATTTTCAGGAACACCATTTAGTTTCCATTGTTCCATTGCTTTTAACAATGTGTCCTGAACAATGTCTTCAGCTATTTCAATATTTGTCAGCCCGAAAATTTTGGTAAGCACCGAAACCATTTTTCCCGATTCGTGTCGGAAAAGATGATCGATCAGCCGGTTGTTATTTATTTGAGATGAGATAGAATTGCAATTATTTTTTTGGTGAGGACCTTCCGGTTTTCTTAGCGGTGGTTTTCTTTGCAGGTTTTTTTTCTTTTGGAGGGATGAGTTTTACCTTTTGCATTGAAATTTCTGCAAACTTCAACCATAATTTGGAATGTGCAAATGGGATTTGAATCCAGCCGCCCATGCTCCTGCCTTCAATTGGTGTAAATACATGAGCGCCTTTTAATTTTAATGCAGCTTTCTCGTCATCGCCTTCCAGTTTCACAACAATTTCATCACGCCATATCATGGCAACTGCTTTTCCATTTGGCGCTTTAATGCATGTTGCGCCAAACATTTTGCTTTCCATGGCACCGGGAATTGATTTAGCGATGGTATGAAATAATTCTTCAGGTTTCGACATCATAAAAGAATAAAAAAATTATCCGGTATAAAAATAATTGTTTATACCGGATAACAGAACAATGTTATTGATTCATTTCCAGCGATTGGATCTCACGCACTTCAACAATTCCGTCGTGTTCGAAAATCGGGCAATTTTTCGCGATAACTACTGCTTCATCAAAAGAATCTGCTTTGCAAATTAAATAACCGCCAACAATTTCTTTGCCCTCGATGAATGGACCATCGGTTACTGTTTTACCATTTCCGGAAACAACTTTTCCTTCTTTTCCCAATGGTTGTGCTCCGGATAATTTTCCCTGCCCGGCAAGTGATTGCATCCATTCATTCCATTTTTGCATATGTTCCTGCCAGGCTTCGGGACTTTGTTGCTGATCAACACGGCGGGCATCGCCACCGCGGAATAATAATAAGTACTCTTTCATTTTTTAGATTTTATTTTTAGTTAATTTATTCAATGACGGATGGAATTTCAAATTTAGGACATCCAGCATCCAGCATCCAGTATCCAGCATCAAGTTTCGGTTGAGCCTGTTTTCATCTTCCTCGACTTCTTCCGCATCTCCTTCAATAATTCTTTTTGTTTTGGTTTTAACTTTTCGCCCGCTGCCGCGAATGCAGTTCCGGTAATTTTATTATGGTTATCTATGAGGAAGGAAAATGTTTCATCGGGATAAACGAGATAAGTTTCACGCAGGCACCAGCCAATTCCTTTCTGAACAAAATAATGCTCATCGCTGATAATATTTTCAACCAATACCCTGATCTTTTCAAAAGGTGGTTTTATTTTTCGGAAGCGGGCGTAATCCAGCAAACTCAAAACGGATTGCCGCCGCTCCCATGGATTTTTTGATCTGTTCCATTTTTCGAGTTGAGCATATACGATATCAGGAAATGCCTCATGCAAGGCAGCATAATGATGGGTGAGCCCATCGCTATGCGCCCAGTTATCGATGCGTTTGATCCATTGAACAATTTCTTTCCAGAACTTTTTCCTGTCTGTTTTTTTGATGTAGCCATCACAAAAAAATATCGCCTGGCTCATGGCATCGTGCAGGTTGGAGTGGAACCAGATATATTTCCAAACATGATATTGTTCATCATCGGTTAACCTGCTGAATGAATAACCCTCTTTGAACATCGACCTTAAATTTCCCATGCTCAGCCCAGAAACTGGAAACTGGGTGCCGATATATTTTTGGAGATCAAAATACGATGGTGCTTCTACAATAGGTTTTGCTGCGATTATTTTCTTTTCAACCTCTTTCAGGTATTTGTGGTATTTATCTCCTTTCATTTTAATTTATTTGTAAACACTTCAAAATAATCATATCCCATTTGTTAAATTAAAAATGATTAACAATAATTAACTTTTAATAAACCGACAATAATAATAATCGAAATAATTTTAACAAAACTTTGGTCTATGAAATTTTTTTTACAAAGATGTTTTATTATCACCATTTTAATTATCATACACCGTTTTGTTTCTGCCCAACTCACCTTGCCACCAAGCGGTGATAATCAAAGGTCAATGGTAACACAATATATGGATCTGGTTAGTGTTACCATTTCATATTCATCGCCCGATGTGCATGGCTTGCAAGGTGAAGATCGCACCGGTCATATTTGGGGTGAGCTGGTTCCATATGGAATGAGAAATGAGCGATTCGGATATTCAACCGACGAAAACCCTTCACCGTGGAGAGGAGGTGCGAATGAAAACACTGTAATTTCTTTTTCACACAACGTAACCGTGGAAGGAAAGGAAATTGTTGCAGGCACATATGGTTTGCATTTTATTCCGGGTGAAACAGAATGGACTGTGATATTTTCAAATAATTCCACCTCGTGGGGAAGTTTTTTTTATAGTCCGGAAGAAGATTATTTGCGTATAAATGTTACGCCAGCAAAAAATGAATATCATGAATGGCTTACCTATGAATTTACCGATCGCAAACCGGAAGCGTGCACCGTCGCATTAATGTGGGAGAATTTAAAAGTGCCCATCAATATTAAAGTGGAGAATATGGTGGAATTATATGTTGAAAGTTTCAGAAGGGAATTGCGTGATGATATCGGTTTTGATTACCGTGCATGGGTAGATGCAGCAAATTATTGTGTGCAGAACAATACCAACCTCGATGAAGCATTGACATGGGCTAATTATGCAATCGAAGAACCATTTTTTGGAAGGAAGAATTTTGTTAGCCTGAGCACAAAAGCTGATGTGCTGAAAAAATTAGGAAGAACAAAAGAATCCGACAGCATTATGCTTGTCGCAATAAATGACCCTTCGGCATCGATGATGGATGTACATTTTTATGCAAGAGGGTTGCAGGCGGATAAAAAAAATAAAGAAGCGCTGGAGATATTTCTGCTGAATTATAAACACTATCCCGACAAACCCGTCACCAACCTCGGACTTGCACGCGGCTATTCTGCAAATGGCGATTATAAAAATGCATTAAAATATGCGAAAGCCGCTTTAAATCTCAACCCTGATCCAGGAATAAAAACAACGTTGGAAAATGCAATAAAAAAATTGGAAGCGGGAGAGGATTTTAATTGAGAGGTGTTAACGTGTTCAGGTGTTCACGTTGGTGTAAGTGGGTTTAATCTTGTTCAATTGTGCCTGCCTGGCGCCGCCGGCTGACAGGCTCAATTTTGCTCAATCTTGCTCAATAATTAAAATACAGGATCGCTACCCAGAAGGTCAAATATTGGTAAAATTTCGGACCATCGCAGTACATAAAAAGAGGCTATCTCATATTTTGAGACAGCCCCGTTTTTAATTGAAAACTATTTAATTATTTATTTCCCTGCAATCTTCATCTTTTGGAAAGTATCATCTTTAATTGACGACAATGCTTTTAAATATGCTTCATCATCACTATTGGTAACGATCCAATATGCTTCGAAATTATATAGGTCGCGTGCGATAACTGCTTTTATAAGATTTCCTAACTTGGCTTCTGCGAGTTTAAATTGTTCTTCCTCTTTTTTTACGCTGTCTGCTTCGGCATAAGCAAAAAATTCCGACCAAATCTTTTCATTCATCACAAAGTTTTTATCAAAATCACGCACTGAGGAATAAGTTTTATTTAATTGTTCGCGATTATTATTGACATAGGTGAGCGAAAACTGGTTTACAATTCCTTTATTCACCACATCGGCATAATAATCGGTTGCCCACGTGGTATCGATTGGAATATAAAGGTCCGGCATAATTCCGCCGCCACCATACACTAATCTTTTTCCGCTGGTGTAAAAAGTTAATGAGTCGGGAAAATGAAAAGTGGTATCGGCAAATAATTCTCCGTCTTTATATCGTTCACCGAGTTCATTGTGATAGGCATCAATTCCATCCTCATAAGATTTCTGAATGCTTCTTCCCGAAGGTGTAAAATATCGCGATACCGTTAATCGCATGGCCGAACCATCGGGCAAATTAAATGAACGCTGCACCAATCCCTTTCCAAAACTTCTTCTTCCAATAACAAGGGCACGGTCCCAATCCTGTAAAGCACCGGTAACAATTTCACTTGCAGAAGCACTTCCTTCATCGATCAGCACCACCACTTTTCCTTCCAGCATAGTTCCGTTTCCTGTAGAATTTGCATCCTGCCGTGGGTAAGCTTTACCCTCCGTATACACAATTAATTTATTTGCAGGCAGGAATTCATTTGCCATATCAATGGCTGCATTTAGATAGCCGCCACCATTTCCACGCAGATCAATTATCAGATCCTTCATTCCTTCTGCATGTAATTCATTTAGGGCCTGCTTAAATTCTTCGGTTGTGGTTGCTGCGAATTTGCTCACCCTGATATAGCCGGTAGTTGGATCTGCCATATATTTTGCGTCGATGCTGTATAATGGAATAATATCGCGGGTGATCTTGAATTCCATTACTTTTTTGGCGCCGCTTCTTTCTATGAAAACCATAACATCCGTTCCCTTTTTTCCACGCAACCTGTCGGTAACACCCTTGTTGGTCATTTTAATGCCGGTAACTACCTCATCATTTATTTTCACGATCTTATCTCCTGCCATGATGCCCACCCTTTCACTCGGTCCACCAGAAATTACACTCACCACGATAATGGTATCCTTCAATAAATTAAATTGGATTCCAACACCCTCAAAATTTCCTTCCAGCGGTTCGTTGGCCTCTTTCAATTCTTCTTCGGTAAAATAAACAGAGTGGGGGTCGAGTTTGGCAAGTACTTCTACAATAGCATCTTCAACGAGTTTTCCCGCATCCACATCATCCATATAGCGATCATCGACAATAGAGAGAAAGCGCTCAAACTTTTCAACTGCTTCGGCTTCTGTAAGTTTTTCATCTTTGGGAGTAGCAACTGTCTGCTGCGTGAAAGCAAACTGAGTGGTAGTAATGGCGAGAGTGATTAACCAAATTTTAATTCTATTCATAAACACGGGTCTTTTATTTTTTTGATTCGCAAAATTAGTTTGATTTCAGAGATAAACGAGGATTATGCCAAAGAAGGTTCATGTTAACAAAGTTTAATATATGAGCCAGGAGCCAGGAACCAGGACGAACAGCCGAAAAACAGCCGTATCAGGTATCAAGTATCAAGTATCAGGTATCAAGTATCTGGAACCCAGAACCCAGAACCCAGAACCCAGAACCCAGAACCCAGAACCCAGAACGCTCTTGTTAATAAATGCAACTTTAAAACTCTAGCCTATGTATTTATTTTGACCCCGACCAATAATTGATTTTGCCTTGGCAGATTTTCGCAGAAACAGTCATTCGCTTGCTATTTATTACATGATCACCTCAGTTTTTCTGTTTGGGTTCATGAATGTTTTTGTAAAAATGCTCAACAGGATACCATCGCATGAAGTGGTGCTTTTCCGTTCAGCAATTACTTTGGTGATCACCTTTTATTTACTGAGGAAAAAACGTATTCATCCCCTGGGAAAAACGCATAGATGGATAATGATCGGCAGGGGAGTGGCCGGTTCAATTTCGCTGCTGGTATTTTTTTATACATTGAAACATATGCCGCTGGCCACTTCAGTTACCATTGCATATTTATCACCCATCTTCACTATCATCTTCGCATCATTTTTATTAAAGGAACATATTCACTGGCAACAATGGGTGTTTTTTGCATTTTCGTTTGGCGGAATTATTTTAATTAACGGCGTTGATAAAAATACAGACACCAGTCTTGTATTACTCGGATTATTTGGAGCAGCCTGCAGCGGACTTGCCTACAACGCATTGAGAAAAACAGGAAATAAAGTGGATGCACTCGTACTTGTTTTTTATTTACCGCTGATTACTATTCCGGTTGTTACTCCGTTTTGCATTAATAACTGGGTAACTCCCAACTGGGAGGAATTATTATTATTGTTTGGTGTGGGATTAGTAACACAGGTTGCACAATTATACATGACCAAAGCATACCAGATGGAAAAAGCGGGTTCCATTTCCAACTACGTTTATCTCGGAATTGTTTTCGCTTTATTTTTCGGATTTTTATTTTTCCATGAACGCTTCGACCTGCTTGCAATTGTGGGAATGGTGATAGTAGTTGCCGGCATCATCGCTAATTTCTTTTATGTGAACAGGGTTACTTCGCTGAAAAGGTTTATGGCTTATTTTAGGGGGATTCCGGGGATGTAGGATAAGGTATCAAGTATCAGGATGTCACTCGTAACTCGTGTTTCGTAATTCGTAACTTTTTTAATTCATTACTAATTTCACCGAGGTAAACACCCACTTCTCCTTCGTTGTAAAGGCAGGGTTGTAATGAAATTATTTAATTCTAATCCGGTAACTCTGTGGGGGAAAGAAATATTCTCTATTCAGTATTGTTCAATTCTTTATTCACCCTTTTTTGCAATGCACAAACAATTACAGCCCCAACTATAGGCTGCCAAATCAAGAAAATTGAACTGTTCAAAAGATTATAAAAGAGTTCATTAATATATCTATCATAATTCCTTTGCTCTCTGAACCATAAAATAGCATCATAAGTGGCGAAGCTGACCATTCCTAAACAAAGAATCAAAGGGAAATTAAAGGTCGTTTTGATTAAGAATTCCTTAAATAACCAGCAACTCATTACAGCGCCGATACCTGCCGTGAAAATCCCTAATAAAAATGCGCCTTCCATTAAAATGGAGATAGACCCTATGGTGATGGCTACAAGAAGAGCATAAGAAAATGAATTCAACAACAAATAGGAAATCCATTTTCGCGGTGAAATCCTTGTAACTGTGCAAGCAAGTGCTATTACTGTAGTATTAAACAAAACAGCCGGGATCATAAGGATCCAAATCCCTGTGGAGAAAAAAAATAAATAGTTTTCATATCCATATTTTGAAAGCAGTGATGATACGATCCCTGAAATTATGAAAATAAAATACCAGATGATGTCGGAAAAGTAATTGAATTTTCGTGAGGGGGTATCTGAGCTCATCGAATTATTTATTGAGAGAACAAAAATTCTTAATAATCATATTCGCCTGGATCACTCTTAATAGTCAATCTCTTCTTCCCATCCTCCACAAAACCAATAACCTGCGCATCAATATTAAATTGCTTGGAGATAGCAATGATCTCTTCTGCCGTTTTTTCATCAGTATAAAATTCAAGCCTATGCCCCATGTTAAATACTTTATACATTTCTTTCCAATCTGTTTTTGATTCCGACTGAATTAATTGAAACAGCGGAGGCACAGGAAATAAATTATTTTTAATGATATGCACGTCATCAATAAAATGCAACACTTTTGTTTGTCCGCCACCGGAGCAATGAATGATACCTGAAATATTTTTTCTGAATTGAGGGAGAATATTTTTTATTACCGGCAAATAGGTTCTTGTAGGAGATAGCACCAGTTTGCCAATATCAATATCTTCATTGCCAATTGAAATTTTATCCGTCACCAGTTTAGTGCCGGTATAAACAACTTCTTTTGGAATGGCAGGATTAAAACTTTCAGGATATTTTTCTGCATAGCTATTTGAAAATACATCGTGACGTGCGCTTGTCAATCCGTTGCTGCCCATTCCGCCGTTATATGCATTTTCATAAGTTGATCTGCCATAACTCGCCAATCCGACAATTATATTTCCAGGTTGAATATTGTTTACAATGAGATCTTTTTTTTCTATCCTTCCAAATGCAGTTATCCCAACATCAATTGTTCTTACAATATCGCCAACATCAGCAGTCTCGCCACCAGAATGATGAATTTCAATTCCATTGTCCAGCATCGTCTCCAAAAAATCAACGGTGGCTTCAATTACGGCAGATATCACTTCACCAGGAATAATATTTTTATTTCTTCCGATGG
>JBIOHA010000056.1:0-12254 GCA_044448625.1 Chitinophagales bacterium
GGTAATTAATGCATTATAGAATTCCGGTGCGATCTGTCCTTCTGCTGTTATCCATTTTCCTAAAAATGGTTTCATCCACGTGAGGTCTGCATCAGGATATCCAAGCTGTATCCTGAATAAAACTGAAAGGAGGCCCCCAATTATTGCCCATATCATTCCTGTGATAAGAAATTGTTTGGCAATTATTTTATGGTCCTCACAGAATATATATTTTCTGATGAAACTCTGTTCATGATGATGGTCGTCGTGACCATGACCATGCTCATGTGTTTCAACCTGAGATGTATGAACTGATGTTTGTAATGACATATCTTTCTTTTTTCTTTCAGTCAATTATTTAATAGTGATCATCATGGCGTCTGCTTTCACTGTCGCTGTATCAGCAGGAGTTTCTACAGGTGTTTCCATTTTGATGACAGGGGCATATTTTGATAACCCACTTTCGAGTTTTAGGTCGGCATATACCTGGCTCCATTTACTTACCTGGATGTCGATCCAGTTTTCATATTCTTCCCTGGTTTCAACCACGAGATTATATTTCATGGAACTATGTCCAACACCACAAAGTTCGGCGCATGCAATTTCGTAATTGAATTTTCTCCACCGCGGAAAATCGTCGCCTTCTTCCACCACCTGCCAGTCTTTATTGTGCGACATTTCCACCCGCTTTTCGGCTGTTGTAACTTTTGGCGTGAATTTAAAAGATGTGGGCATTCCCGGTACCGCATCCATTTTTACATCCATATGTGGAATATAAAAATTATGCAACACATCGAGTGCAGTTATTTTAAGATACACCTGCTGATCCAACGGCACATGCAATTCGGTAGGCATAAAATCATCATATCCCCAGCTTAATTCATCACTGTGCATTTTTTCGTATTCCTCAGTATATTTTACTGTAATACGTGCAAGGCATTTTTCGCGGATGGTAATTTTTCCCGGAATTTTATCGAATTCATCTTCGAGAATATCAACCGAATCTTTTACCACTGCAACTCGGTATTTATTTGGAGAATTTTCAATAAGCTCATAATATTTTGTGAGAATAGAATCTAATTCCGCCTCACGCATTTTCAACCTTTGTATTTCTCCTTTATAATTTAATTTTTCACTTCCCGTAATTGTTATTTTTCTATGCTCCACCCATTCTCTTGTAACAATTCCCAGCGGATTTTCCGGACAGATCAGATCATAATCACGAGGGCCTAATTTTCCATCAGGGCCGGGATATCTGCTTAGCCAAAAAAATTGTTGCCCGGTAACTTCCACGGTCATTGCATCTTCCGATGGTTTTCCCATGATATCTGACCATGCCTGCAAACCGAATACAACAAGGCCGGTAAGAACAACTGTAGGAACAATTGTCCAGATAAACTCAAGCTTATTACTATGAGCAAAATGTATAGCGTTATTGCCCGGGCGATTTCTATATGCATAAGCAAACCAGAATAAAAGTACATTACATATAAAGAAAACGATACCGCAAACCCATAGTGTGATCACAAACATTCTGTGAATGATAAGTCCATTATCTGATGAATGATGATCAACCATTCTATCATTATAATGTCCGAACGACCAGAAAAATCCAAACATGCCCAATACCATAAATATCACGCAGAGAATTCCGTGCATTCTTGACATTTGATGTGTGGTGCGTTCAGTTCCTCTTAACTGACCAACAAGGTCGAGGGTTCTTGTTACCTGGAACAAAACCACAACAATCATAATTATTGCAAAAAATATTAACCAACCGGTAGTCATTGTTTAAATTTATATATGATGATCAAGACTTTCTTTTAATAATGGATGATTAGCTGGAATAAGCGGTGCTTTCGCCAGTTCTCTGAAAACAAAGAACAGGAACAATCCAGCAAAAGTTAAAAACAAACCGATCTCAAAAAATCCAATTCCCCAATGCTCACCTACTGTTGTTGGCATTATCATAACAAAATAATCAAGCCAGTGTGAAAATATCATCACAGTTGCTACAATAGTTAACACCTTCATGTTGCGTTTTGCATCACGGCGCATGAATACAAGGAATGGGAAAAAGAAATTAAGGAAAAGATTTGCATAAAATAATGGTGCGTATGATGAACGGGCACGGAGGAGGAACCATTTTGTTTCTTCCGGAATATTGCCATACCAATACAGCATGAACTGACTGAACCATAAATATGTCCAGAAAATACTGAAAGCAAAAATATATTTTCCGAGATCGTGTAAATGATTTTCGTTTACCTGTGGCAAATATCCTTTGCGTTTTAAATAAATAATGATCAACAGGATAGTTGATACACAGGCAACCCATAATGAAACAAAATTATACCAGCCAAATAAAGTGCTGTACCAATGCGGGTCGAGCGACATTACCCAATCCCAGGCCATCATGGAACTTGTAACACCCCAAACCGGTAAAAATACTGCAGCCCAGGTTTTGGTTTTCATATACCATTTTGTAGTTGGCTCGAGGTCTTCCTTCAAAGAAAATCTTCTCAGCATCACGGCAATCCATACCCATATAATTAAATAAAGCAATGATCGGATGGTCCAAAAACTACTGTTGAGATATCCTGATTTACCATCTATTAATTTATCGTAATAAGGGTTTTGAACATTGCCCAATGAATCGGGAGTTAAATTTATTTTAGGCTCAAACATGGAGCGTTCCTCTTCATAATTTCCGTAATGATTATATTGAAATTCCTGCCATTCTCTGGAGAAAGTTACCATTCCTTCTTCACCATGTTCGCCTTCATGTGCTAATTCTTCTTCGTATTCTTTGAGCGCTTCGAGTTTAACTGTAGGTTCCTGAATAAATTCATTATCCCAGTGATGATATAAATTATGGTAATTGCCGGCAACGCCAAATACAATGATCAACATAAACACTGCTCCAATTATTGAAAACTGGCTTACTGCTTCCGGTATCCTTTTAATAGTAATATACCATCCGCTCATAGCAAGCTGATGCGCTGCAATAAACCAAATGGCAAGAACAGATATTCCAAGGAAATAAATGGTATCCAATAATAAATTCGTCCAGAATCTTGACATTCCACCGCCGGTAAAGAACCCGATAAGTGTAAGCACCACACCTAAGCCCAGCAGGGTAAGAAATGTGTTTCTTAATTTAGATGAATATTCAAATTTGTTTGAGCCGTTCATGCTTTTTAATTTTCTTTATTTTAATCCGACAGCTTTATTTAATTAATAATTTTTATTTGATTTTTGATGTTGTTGCCGACATCGTATCAGCAGGCATTGCATTTTTTACATGATCAGCCTGCAATTGTTTGATATAGGAAATTACTTTCCAGCGCTCCTCTTTTGTTAAGGCATAAGCATATGATTGCATTGCCCCTTTTCCATAAGTAATTGAATGAAACATTTTTCCTTCCGCCAATGCTAGTATTGTCGGGTCAAAATAAGATGGCGGTGCTGCGGTATATTTTCCTTCTGTAACAATAAATCCTTTTCCATCACCTGCGCTGCCATGACAAACCGAACAATAGATCATAAAAAAATGCTTTCCATCATCTAATACTTTTTTATCAGTTGGATTTAAAGGGTTCTTCACATCAGTACCTGCTTTCTCATACCCTTCAATCGTATTTGGAATGGCATAAGGTAAATTCATCGACATTTTTAAGCTGTCGCCGGCCTTTCCCGAGATCGCATTTCCAACATAAGGAACTGTTCCAGCAACCGGCGGGATTGCGCTCATGCTGTCGCGTAATTCAGGATTTAATGAATAGGTTTCATATGCCCGCGAACTGATCATATCAAATGTGTACTGGTCGCCGGGATAATCGCCACCTGCTTTTTTGCAAGAAGAAACAACAACCGGAATTGCGGCTAGAAACACAATTAATCTAAAATATTTTGTAACAACCATTTTTTATTTTATTTATGGTATTAAAATTCTTTTTCATGTACTTCCACCGCTCCGCTTCCCATCAGCACGCTTCTTATTTCTTCTTTTTTAGTATCGGTGGTATGTTCATCCAATTCGAAAGTGATGGCGAATAAATGACTTGTTGTTCTCTCATCAATAATTTCAGGTTTAATTCCCGGAGCCATCCTGTTTAAAAATAAATATGTAAGAAACATTCCTACGGATGCGAACAATACTGTTAACTCAAAAGTGATCGGTATCCAGGCAGGCAGCGAAAGGTATGGTTTACCGCCATAATTGATCGGGTAATTATTTGTTGTTATCCAGAGAATAAAAGTAAGTGCCGTTAAAGTACCTGTAGCACCGAAAATAAATCCCGCATGATGCAGTCTTGTCATTCTCAATCCCATTGCATCATCCAATCCATGAACAGGAAAAGGAGTATAACAATCGTCAATTTTCAAACCTTCAGCACGAACCGTTTTCACCGCTTTAATTAAAACGACTTCATCTTCGTAGAGGCCGTAAATTATTTTTTTATTTGCCATACGCAAACGCTGTTTAATTAATTATTGGACTAATAACTTCCTTATGTTCTTCATGGTGATGCTCTTGTGGTACCGTTGCATTAGGCCCCACATATTGATCACCCGCCACTTTTAATATTGCTTTTACTTCTGCTACTGCAATTACCGGCGCCACCTTCGCGAAAATCAGGAATAGCGTCATAAAAAATCCGATCGTGCCGATATAAATAAATATTTCAACATAGGTTGGGTAATACATCAGCCAGCTTGAAGGGATGTAATCTCTGTGCGTTGATGTTACGATAATTACAAAGCGCTCGAACCACATTCCCACATTAATAAATATTGACATGAAGAATGTGAACACAATGCTTCTTCTCAATTTCTTTATCCAGAATAATTGCGGTGAAATAACATTACATGTCATCATTCCCCAATAACTCCACCAGTATGGACCTGTGCTTCGGTTTAAAAATGCATATTGCTCATATGGATTTTGTGAATACCATGCGGTAAATAATTCGGTGATATAAGCAACGCCCACAATTGAACCGGTTAGGATAATGATCTTATTCATCGATTCAATATGGCTGAGCGTAATATAATCTTCCAGTCCAAATACTTTTCTTAATACCAGCATTAAAGTCAACACCATTGCAAATCCCGAAAAGATCGCACCTGCAACGAAGTATGGAGGAAAGATAGTGGTATGCCATCCCGGAACAATTGAAGTTGCGAAGTCAAATGATACGATAGTATGCACCGATAATACAAGTGGGGTGGATAAACCTGCAAGCACCAGTGAGATCGATTCGAAACGCTGCCAGTTTTTTGCTGTGCCCTTCCATCCAAAACTGAAAATATTATAAATTCTCTTTTTAAAATTTGTAGTTGCCCGGTCGCGAATCAAAGCAAGGTCGGGAATTAATCCTGTGTACCAAAAAATTAATGAAACGGTAAAATATGTAGAGATCGCAAATACATCCCATAAAAGTGGTGAATTGAAATTCGACCAAACGGGGCCACGTGTATTTGGGTATGGGAAAATAAAGAATGCCAGCCAAACCCTACCCATGTGAATAATAGGAAATAAACCTGCGCACATTACCGCAAAAATTGTCATCGCCTCTGCAGAGCGGTTTACTCCTGTTCTCCATTTCTGGCGGAACAACATTAAGATCGCAGAGATGAGGGTTCCGGCGTGACCGATCCCGATCCACCAAACGAAATTCGTAATATCCCAGGCCCAACCAACTGTTTTATTGAGCCCCCACATCCCGATACCATAAGTAATGGTAAGGCCAATCATTACAAACCCGTTTAATGCAACTAATCCTGCAAAAGTTGTCGCAATCAACCATGCTTTGCTCGGCTTACCTTCAACCGGTGCACAAATATCATCTGATATCTGCTTATAGGTTTTATGGCCTAATATTAATGGTTCCCTTAACGGTGATACGAACATAATTTCTTAATTATTATTCATTAAATAAATTCATGATGTCCAAAGCTTCTTCATTCTTATGATCAGCCTTGTCTTTATTTCTCACTTTGGTTTTATATAATACTGATGGCAACCAGTGGAATTCTTCCAATATTCCGAAAGTGCGCTCATCTTTTATTTCATGCATGAGCATACTCGTTTCATCGTAATTATTTCCGAAAGTGATCGCTTCCGCAGGGCAGGAACTTTGACATGCCACTCTGAAATCGCCATCTTTTAATTCCCTGTTTTCTTTTTTAGCTGAAAGCTTCGCCTCCTGGATCCTTTGCACACAGAAAGAGCATTTTTCAATTACTCCTCTCGAACGAACGGTAACATCAGGATTTAAAACCATGCGTGTGAGATCTTCCAGCAAGCCGAGATCTTCAGTACCGGAAGGATCATTCATTGTTCCGAAAGTATCTGCCGCACCATAATCAAACCAGTTGAAGCGACGCACTTTATACGGACAGTTATTAGCACAATATCTTGTTCCGATGCAGCGGTTATATGCCATCTGGTTAAATCCTTCGGAGCTGTGATTTGTTGCTCCTACCGGACAAACATTTTCGCATGGCGCATTTTCGCAATGCTGACATAACATCGGTTGAAATACTACTTCCGGATTTTCCTGATCGCCTGCATAATAGCGATCAATTCGCATCCAATGCATTTCATGTGCACGCTTCACTTCGTTTTTTCCAACTACCGGAATATTATTTTCGGCATTACATGCAATAACACAGGCACCACAACCCACACATGAATTCAGGTCGATAGACATTCCCCAGTTAAAACCGTTTTTCTTTCCGAAATAATCTGGGTAAAATGTTGTTCCCTCCCAGGCCAATGCCTCAGCACGATCTTCATTTCCTGAAAGCGGATCCTTTTTATATTCTGCTAATGTTGTTTCTTTTACTATCCGGCGCTGACCCAATCCATCGTTCAAACTGAAATGTGTTTGTGTTTGCGCAAATTTTTCATTGTCGCCGGTTTTCGTGATCGTTGCTCCCGACGACATATAATTAATACAATCACCAGAAGCATCCAGCATTGGATAAACATCAATACCGATCCCTTCTCCACCTTTTCCTAAAATTGTGCGGCCATAACCCAGCGCTACTGATGCAGAACCAAACGCCTGTCCCGGTTGAATACAAACCGGCAACAACACTTCTTTGCCATTCGCATTCAGTTTTACGATGTCGCCATGCATTAATTTATTTTGCGCCGCCCATCCCGGTGAAACATTCAAATAATTATCCCATGTAATTTTGGAAACCGGATCGGGTAATTCCTGCAACCAGGGATTATCGGCATAACGGCCATCGCCAATTGCTATTGATTCATAAAATTGTATTTCAACACCATTGGTTTTTTTTGCCATTGCCAAAATACTTTCTGCTGCAGATATAATGTCTTTTTCCGGAGAAATTATCCCTGCTGCAGGAGCTTCCATTAAATCTGCAGTAGCTGCAGTAATAGCAGTGGCAATTCCATTATTATTTTCAGGTTGATATAATCCGATTTGCAATGCTTTATTAAAAGCTGTCGACTGATCAATTACTCCGGTAAAATTCGTTTCATTCCACGACTGCATAATAAAATCGTGGTATGTCATATTCATTCCACCCCATGTTAACAGTGAATCCTGCATCTGGCGGGTGGTGAATAAATTTGCAATTGTAGGTTGAGATAATGAATAATATCCTTTTTTGGGTTCTGCATCATTCCATGATTCAAGGTAATGATGATCAGGACAAACATATTTGCAATGAACCGAAGTTTCGTTCATGGCACCGGCAAATGACACAGATATTTCTGTATTCTTCATTGCTTCGGAAAGTTGGTTTCCCATTGGATGATCGTAAACGGGGTTACAATCATAAACCATCAATATATTAACCTGGTTTCCCTTTAATTCATTCAATAAAGTTTTGACAGATGCATCAGAACCCTGGCGCATCATATTTGCGCTATCAAGGGAAATTGTTTTGCCGTAATTTCCCAATGCATCGTTGATCGCATTTACTACCAGCTGAATATTTACATCATTGCATCCTGAAACAACCAATGATTCGCCGCGATTTTTCTTCAGCCATTCCGCTGCTTCCATTAATCGTGAAGCTGTAGCGGCATCTTTCAATTTTGAACCGGCTGATGAATTTCCGCCTGTAATTGCATCATATAAATTCAATGCTGCTATACCGAGTTCAGAAGGCAATACGCTCATGCGGTAATCTGCATTCGACCCTGTTAACGACAACCTGCTTTCGATCTGATAATGACGGCTCATGTCGGCATTTTCTTTCGACACCTTGCGGCGTGACACATAGCCTTTTGTATATTCAATAGGCGAAATCCATGTTCCAAGAAAATCAGCATCGATACTTACAATTACTTTTGCTTTGCTGAAATCGTAATCAGGAATTACGTTTTTTCCCTTGCTCATGCTATTCGCCATCAACATACCATCATAGGATACAGCATCGTACGAATACACTTTTGTATTCGGATACTTCTCGGTGAATTTGGCAAATACATTTTTTGTTGAAGGGCTGATTACTGTAGAAGTTAAAATGCGGATATTGGCATTTGGGTTTGCTGTCAATTTTCCACCTATTGCTTTATCGATTTCATCAAAGGTGGCATTGGTAAATCCATTTTTTCCATTTACCATCGGGTTTCTCAAACGGGCAGTATCATATAAACTTAATACTGATGCCTGCACCCTTGCCGATGTTCCTCCTTTGGTTATTTTCGATTCTGAATTTCCCTCAATTTTAATTGGCCGGCCTTCACGTGTTTTAACGAGTATGCTGCAATAATCGCCACCATTAATATAGGAAGATGCATACCAGGTTGCTACACCCGGGGTAATATCCTCCGGTTTAAAAACGTAGGGAGCAACTTTTCTGATAGGGATCTCACATCCTGCTGCAACGGTTGCTGCAGTGAGGCTGAAACCCATTACCTTCAAAAAATCACGGCGGTTGGTTTGGAGACTATCGTTCTTGCTATCAAAAAACTCAGCAGGTATTTCATTGTCGAACTCGTTGTTGTTGAGTTCAGCAATTTCCGGCTTCTGGTTTAACTCTTCGAGGCTCTTCCAGTACTTTTTTTCTGCCATTTGGTTATGGTTAGAATTTAGATTGTTCGTTCAATTAATAATGACATTTCTGACATTCTGTTGATCCTATATCTTCTGCCTTCACATTTTCAATTTCACCATTCTTCAGTTTTTCATGTAATACTTCGTAAGGCTTATAAAACTCATTGGTGGTAAAATTCACGTTTGTATTTCTGTGACAGTTCACACACCATCCCATTGAAAGATTTTGCATTTGCTGCACTACATCCATTTCCTGGATCTGACCATGACAAGTTTGACATTCCAATCCCGCAACTTTTACGTGTTGTGAATGATTGAAATAAACATGGTCGGGAAGATTATGGATCTTTACCCATTCTATTGGTGTGGGTTCCTTATCGTATTTTAATGTCTCTTTATTAAATCCGATATAAGTATAGATCTTATTGATCTCCGGATTATAAACCGATTTTGGATAATTCGGATCGGTGCCTGAAATTTCCTGGATGTTAAAATGGCAATTCATACAAACACTTAGTGAAGGAATCACTGCTGCTTTTCCTCTTTCTGCTCCAACATGACAATATCTGCAATCTATTTTATTTATACCTGCATGTATCTTATGTGAAAATGCAATTGGTTGCTCCGGTGAATAACCTTGTTGCCTTCCCATGGCCGCGGCACTATCCCACATGGCAACGCTCAACCATCCCAATAAAACCAGAACAATGAGTCCAACAACGGGGCGGTATTTTTTCTTTTTCCAGAAAGGTGTTCTGTCTGGTTCGGGTTCGCTGTATTTCTGGCGCACCATTCCGTTGAGGTAGCGAACTGCCCGGTTCAGAATGAGGGCAATAAAGATCAATGCCACTATCAGTATCCAATAAATGGTAGAATGACTTTCTTTTTCTTCTGTAGTTCCAACCGGTCCATCTGCAACTACCGGTGGCTGGTAATTTTGAATATAAGTTAAGATGTCGTGGATGTCGCCGTCTTTTAATTCAGGGAATGCAGGCATTATGCTGTTATATTCCTTGAAAAGAGCGTTTGCATATTTATCGCCGGTAGTTAAAAATGCCTGTGAGTTATGGATCCATTTATAAAGGCTGGTGGTATCAGGCCATCTGTTAACGACTCCCTGCAATGCAGGGCCGGTCATTTTTTTATCAATGGCGTGACAACGCTGACATTTCGCCTGGAAAAGATCTTTTCCCTCCGCTTCACCTGCAAACGCCTGGTTTGCAGTTACTAAAAAAGCAATAAATAATACAAAGGTCAGGAGGCGTGTGATAGTCGTCGGCTTCTTATACAGCACAGTCCGTGGTTTTTTGGTTAAGGTAAAATTGAATTTTTAAACCCGTGCAAAACTAAATACCAATCGTCAATAGTTTAACAATTCTTTTAAAAAAATTTTCATCTCTGTTAACCCGTCCAAAACCCTTATACATTAAGGGTTTCGGCGCCATTAAAAAAATCAATTTAGAACCGGTCTAAATTGTATTTACCCGTTTTACACATCCTTGCAACAATTTTGATTGGCGGATTATTTTTGGGGTGGCATAATTTTTTATGCAACTGATTGAAACAGGAGGACATATGAGAAAAATCATTTACGCTTCAATTTTATTTACCATTTTCAGTTCAGGATGTAAGGTTGCCGAAAAGGAATTCAGAAAAGGCAACTATGATGAAGCCATTGACATCTGCGTGAAAAAACTGATCGACAACCCCGACAAGTCGGAGTATAGTTTAATTCTGGAAGAAGCATTTAGGAGAGCAAATGAGGAAGATCTTTCCATGATTAAAGTTTTAAATACGGAAGGTCGCCCCGACCGCTGGGAAGAGATCTATCATATTTATGAATCGGTATATACCCGGCAGGAAAAAATAAAACCGTTGCTACCCATTTTTATTGGTGAAGAGGAAAGAGATGCAGAATTTGTTTTTGTAAATGCTGTTGACGGTTTGAACACCGCAAAGAAAAATGCTGCTGCATATTGGTATGCTGATGCTACTCAGAAAATGGAAACAAAAGATATTTATAAAGCGAGGGAAGCATATTATGAATTACAGAAAATAAATAACTTTTATGCTGAATATAAAGATGTTGACGATCTGATAAACAAGGCACGTACACTGGGTACAAGCGACGTTTTATTTACCATTAAGAATGTTTCCAATACAACTTTAAGCAGCGACATCGTGCGCTCAATAAATGAGATCGAAGTTGAAGATGCTTTTGGTTCATGGTATATTATTCACGACAACCTGCCCGACGAGGAAATTGATTATACTGTAAGAGTAAATATCAGGAGTATAATTTCTTATCCTGAAAAAGTAACCAATAACACTTATGTTGAATCAAAAGAAATCCAGGATGGATATGAATTTGTTTACGATGATAATGGTGATCTGGTAAAAGACAGTCTTGGTAACCCGATCAAGGTGCCTGATTATAAAACTGTTTCTGCTACTGTACATGAAACATGGCAGGAAAAAATTGCTACCATTTCGGGTGAAGTTCAATACATCGATAAAACCGGAAGAATAATTAAAACAATTTCAATTAAGAGTGATGCGTTGTTCCAAAATTATTATGCAACTGCTTCCGGTTATTACGAAGCGCTAAGCCAGGAATCGAAAGCTAAGATCGGCGGTAAACCAATGCCGTTTCCTACTGATAATACTTTGCTTATCGAAGCAGTTCGCTTACTTGGTTGTGATGTAAATGATGTGATGGACGATTATAACGAGGAGTATTTGAATTTGTAGATTGGTATCAGGTATCTAGTATCAAGTATCAGGTATCAGGATTTGTTTTGAGGATTAAATTAATTAATGAAAAACATTGAATAAATTCGATGAATAAATTGCCGGTGCTATTTGATTTTCACTTTCAAGTTTAAGCAAATAAATACCTGCAGGCCATAATGAAACATTCATTCTAAAATTATTTGGATCCGCATTTTCTTCATCATAGATGATTTCACCATTGCAATTCAAAATTTGAATCGATATGTTATTTAAATTGGTTTGATTACCTAAATTGATAGAAATATTTTCAGATGCCGGATTTGGAAAAATAATTGCCTTTTCAACTTCGATCTCATCTACATTTACAGTTTGACATAAGATAGTTTCTATTAGATTTAAAGGGGTCAAAGTTATATCAATTGTTGCAGGCGTTGGAGTTATTGTTGTTTCATATGTTGTTGGCGCATCACTTTCAATAATGGAGTCATCTAAAAC
>JBIOHA010000057.1:0-12207 GCA_044448625.1 Chitinophagales bacterium
AATTAAAAAATAAATGCAAATAATTCTATTTATCATTATTTAATTCTGTTTAATAAATTTTTCTGTTGTGAGGATGATATTGTTCTGTTTTAATGCAAGCAAATATAAACCCCCGGTCAGGTTTTCAATGTTTAAATTAAGGTTATTCTCCCCGGAATTTAAAAACCGCTCATTATCATATACCAGCCTCCCACTTAGGTCTATTAATTCAAGTGAATATCTTCCTGGTAAAGTTGTATTTATATTTATCGACAAATTTTCGCTGGTATTGTTTTGAAAAATGTTAAGCCATGCGGTATTGCCATAAGGAACTTCTATTGCATTTACCACATAACCTTCCTTGTAAAATACCTGGGTGGTTGTTTCTATTCCCAGTGTTTCAATTGCATTGATCTGTAATAAGGGGATTCCATTAAGTTTAGAATACCATCTGTACTCAACGGCAGTATATTCAATTGGAATTTCCACTACATCGTAAATGAAAGTATCTATGATAAAAATTTCCGAGCGCACTCTTAAAACCTCAAATTCGCCAGAAGGTATAAGCAATGTTCCCCATCCATCCACCTCATTGGTGCGCGACCTATGCTCTTTCCATGTCGCCAGTCCCGGAATTTCAATGTCAAATCCTGTTTCTGATGAAGTAACATCTTCATATGATGCAGGAAATTCTAATATTGTTTCGGGGTCATTATATCCGATTGGCAATGGAATACCGGAAATGGTACCAGCAAAGCCGGTTATTGCAAATTCATCGCTTTCTCTTTTGTAAAAATTAAATACATCTTCTATCGTAATAAAATCATTTGCAATGGGAGCGCCGGTTTGCTCCGCCACGTCAGCACCAAACCAGAGAAAAAAATACAAGGGATCGGTGTCCGTTACATCTACCCATTGAGAAGTATCGTGTGTGACAGCAGTTAATGTGCTGAAATTCCAGGTATGATCAGGACCGGTATCGGATCCGTCAAATTCGGTGAGCGGTCCTGCAGTGCCAACAAAAAATTCCTGATCTACATTTGCAATATCATCTACAGTTAAAATAATAGGCGATTGTGCAAATGCAATTAAGAAAAGGGAATAAAAAAATAAGGTGATAGCGATTTTTTTCATGATCAAAATTAATGGTGAAGGTAACATAAAATTAGTTACCTTCATTTTATGAAACAGGCCCTCTCATTAATTATAATTGTTTTTATTGTTTCATGCGGGCAAAAACAACAAAGTGAAAATTCAAATATAGAATTATCAAGTAATCATGAAGTGCCGGGATTGCAAAAAGTTGAAGTGACAACAAATAATATAGATGATGTAAAAGGCAACATGCAATTATATGAAAGGAGTACTGTGAATGATCCATGGAAAATGATCATGAACTTTCCAGTAGTGGTGGGTAAAAATGGATTGGCCTACGATACAACACAAATACTATCTGCATCATTTAATAAAATTAAACACGAAGGCGACGGATGCTCACCTGCCGGAGTTTTTCAATTGTCGAAAATTTTTGGTTATCATATTTTATCAAACTTAAAAATGCCCTATGAACAGGTTGATGAAAATGATCTTTGTGTGGACGATATTCAATCGAACTATTATAATACATTAATTGATGATGATACAATTGATGCAAAAGATTATAAAAGTTTTGAAAGGATGAAAAGAGAAGATGTTCAATATGAATATGGTGTCTGGATAAATTATAATACCGATCCACAAATTCCAGGACGAGGCAGTTGTATTTTTTTACATGTATGGAAAAGCGACAGTACAGGTACCAGCGGATGCACTGCAATGAGTAAGGAAGATATGCTGAAATTAATTTATTGGCTTGACGAAAAAAAAGACCCGGTGCTTGTTCAATATGTTGATCACAAAAAGTAAAAGCAACTCACCGTTTAACCGTGTTATATACATGTGCTATTTCGATAAAATGATCAACAGGAGATGGTGGATCTTCCATAACAACTTCAGGAAATAATTTTGTTTGATGTCCTTCAAAATCTTTTGCCCACTCTTTATGGTTGTACACACAAACCGGAAGACAGGCAGAGCAATAATAATGTTTTGCGAAATACGGAAAACATTTCCCGGTGTCCACCTGGTAGCGGTCGTTGCCCAGGTGGTCTTTTCCCGCAGAAGCATTTCTTTCGTCGGGAATTGCATTTGCCGGACAATAAATTCTGCATGCTTTGCAGGTATCACAAAATTTCGCAATGCCCGCATCAATGGGATGATCGATTGCGAGATCCATTGAAGTGATCACACAACCCAAACGGAATAGCGGACCCATTTTAGGATGAATAATTGAACCATGTCGTCCGAGTTCGCCAAAACCAGCTTTTAATGCAAGTGGAATATGCAAAACATCGCTGTCGCCAATTGGATGTTCAACACGGCAGGCATAACCAAGAGATCTGACATATTCCGCCAGCGCAATAACAACTTCACCAAGCGAAAAATAAATACGCAAACATTCAATTGCTGCTTCTCTCGACGGCACTACCTGGAATTCACGCCACAGCATACGCTGACCAACAACTATTGCAAATTTTTCTTCCAATTCTCTTCCGCGGTAAATATCTGTGGGTTCAATTAAAGCAACACCGCATTCATCAGCACCAATTTCAAATGCTTTTGATTTTATTTTTTCAGCTGCCTCCTCAGGCGAATTAAATATTCTTTTATTCGGATTTACCGGACCACCAAAACGCGGATACTGATCTTCTTTAATTTTATTTAATATTTCATCAACCTGTTCAATTTTAATGCTTCTTCCACCAACACTTTCGTACCAGGTGTCCCAGGCAAAGGCAGGCGGTGATTTCGGAGAACCTTTTATCATTTTAAAATTTCACTATTGTTTTGCTGAAAAAGATTTTTTTATTTTTATCCCAGATGGTCAATAAATAAATTCCATCACTTAAAAAGGAAATATCAATAGGATATGCCGGTTTATAATATTCAGTTACCGGTTTTCCCTCATAGTTAAATATTTGAATTGAATAATTTCCAACATCACTTTCAATAAACAAAATATCAGAAACCGGATTTGGATAAATATTAAAATTATCGCTCGAATTCCACTCGGAAATTGCAGTAGCGGTATCGTAATTAATCTCCCATCCAATATCATCAAGCAGGGCAAGTGTGAGCGGCCCCGGTGTAAAACTGGAATGCCCCGGAGCGGCCTGGGGAGTCATTAGTTCATTGGGATTTCCAACCGGATAGGTTCCTTCATTCCAGTGCGATAAGCTGGATCCCAGGGCAAAAGTGGATGGTGCATATATCCTTCCGGCAAAACCACCATTATCTTCTATAACTGAAGGGCTGCTGAAATAAACGCTGCTGCCTGTGAATTCCGTGGCGAGTTCATCAGAAGGATTTTCGAAAGTAACCAAGCGGGCGCCCCCTTCAGTTTCCAGGTAATAATCAAATATAGAGGGCAGGGTATCGAGATCGGGCCAGGGAAATGTAGTGGTTAAAGGGGCAAAGGCAGATGCATCAATAAGTCCAAAGCTTCCCTCGCCCACAATTTTATTTGCAAGACTAAGGAAACCGAGGCCGTGGCAAACTTCATGGAGCACGGTTGAAACAAAGTCATATTGCCCGGGACCCGGATTGCCATCCAGGCCAAAATACCAGGAAACCGAAGCGTTGAGATATATTTCCATATCTGCTTCGCCAGGATTTAATTCCAAACCCGAAATAGCATTGGCAAGGCTGGATGCAAACCACACATTATTTATTGGAGCGTCCGTAAAATTTAATTCACCATTAGGAAAAGTTATACCCAACTGGCCGGGAAGCAGGAAGGTGAAGTGGGCGATAATTTTTATAGGAACATCACTAATCAGGTAATTGCCCCAAAGGTCTGTGGCATAATTGAAAGCGGTTTCACCTTCCAGTGAAAATCCGGTTAACTCGTTAGTGAAGGTGGCATTCTGCGATTTGCAGGCAGTTGTAATAAAAAACAATATGAGCGAGGTGTAAAAAATCTTTAGGAATGAAGCTTTTTTCATCATGTAACTTTTGATCATCAAATGTACTAAACCAATTGCTAAGAAATTTGCAAATTGCAATCGCAGCCGCCATGACAAGCAGGAGCGAATTTTGTGCTCATAACAATGAATGTTTAGTTTTATAGCAATTTAGCAACTATCACGGGATGAGGATGAATTTACTGAAGCGATCGTACTTGAAGTTTTTATTCTGCATCATCTGCTTTGTGCTGCCCGAAATAGTAGGTGGTCAGATCATTACACTAACAGGCCATGTATATAATGCAATTGATTCAACCGGAATTGAAATGGCGGGCATCCGTATTAAAAATACTGTAAATGGAACAGTTACTGACGAAGACGGACGCTTTTTTATCCAGACCCCTGCGGTTTATGATACCTTAATAATTACCTATGTTGGGTTCAGGCAGGAGTTAAGATTGCTTACTGATTCCACAACCCAAAATTTTATAGTTTATCTCAAACCAGAAAACTTCGACCTTAATGAGGTAATTATCAAGCCGAGGGAAGATCCTGCGAAAGTTTTAATGGAAAAAGTTATTGCGCATAAAAAGCAAAATGATCAACAAAATATAAATGAATATAAAGCAAGGGGATATAATAAAATTGAACTTGATGTAGGGAATTTAACAGTTGCCGCAGACACAAATAAAGCAATTAATCCATTTGCAATATTGCGTGAACATATTGATGATACCAGTGATATTACTCCTTTCCTGCCATTCTTTTTTACTGAAACGGTTTCTGATTTTTATTTTAGAAAAACCCCAAAAACAAAAAAAGAAATTATTATTGCGAGTCGCACTTCAGGAATTAATAACCCCAGTATAACCCAGGTGCTCGGAAATTATTACGAGCAATTTAATATTTATGATAATTATTGGTACCTGCTTAGCAAAAATTTTGTCCCACCAATTACTGATTCGTGGAATTTCTTTTATAAGATAGAATTAGTTGATTCCGCATATATTGATAATGACTGGTGCTATAAATTAAATTTTACTCCCAGGCAAAAGCAGGAAAATGTTTTTGACGGATATATGTGGATTGCCGACGGCTCATTTGCAGTAAAGGAAGTATTTATGCAGCTCGATAGTTCGGCAAATATTAATTATTGTAAAAGAGCTGTTTTCTATCAGCGGTTTGATAATATCGACGACTCGTTATGGACGATCAGTTTTGATAATTTATTAGCGGAGTTTACTCCGAGAAAGGGTGCGGCTACAATTATTGCAAGAAAGACAACAATATATTCTCAATATTATTTTGATAAAGGTATTTACGATGAAGTTGCGCAGATAAAAGATGATATAGTTTACAACGACAGTGTTATCAATAACGATGAATCATTCTGGAACAATGTCAGACCCATTCCTTTAAGCAATTCAGAAAAAAGTGTGTATTTATTGGTGGATAGTTTGAAAAATATCAAACAGTTTACAACATTAGTTGACGTATATAATACACTGATGTACGGCTATTGGAATTTGGGCTATGTCAGGATCGGGCCGCTTGCAAACATTATCAGCCAGGACGAAGTAGAAGGGGTGAGATTAAGGCTGGGAGCAAAAACCGGAGATCTTATTAGCAAGCGAATGACGCTGGGTGGATATTTGGCTTATGGTTTTCAGGATAATAAATTTAAATACGGCACAGACTTCAACCTGGTAATAACAAAAAAGCCATGGCAACAATTAAAATTCAGTTACGAGAATGACCTGGATGTAAATAGTAACGAGTCTGTAGCTTTTGGTGAGGATAATATTTTATCAGGATTGTACCGAAGGCGATCAACACCACAGAAAATAATTGACAGGGAGCGCTTCAAATGGTATTATGAAAAGGAATGGATTTGGGGAATTTCAAATTCACTTACCGTTACCAGCACACATATGCATCCGATGTTTGATATTTATTATTATAATCAGCACGATTCCTTGGTAAAGGATATCAATAATGCAGAAATTAATCTCGGGCTGCGTTTTGCATACCGCGAGAAGTTTTTATTTGATAATTACCGCAGATACAGCATAGGCACAAAATATCCGGTACTCAAATTTAATTACAGGATGGGTATCCCCGATCTTGCCGCAAGCGATTTTACTTATCATGCTTTTGAGATAAGTCTTGAAGACTATTTTACGATGGCAACCTTCGGTGGAATAACATATAGCATTAAAACGGGTAAGATCGTTGGCACACTTCCAACATTATTATTGGAATCGCCTCCTGGAAATGAAACATATTTTTTTAATCACGGCACTTTTAACTTAATGAACGAATACGAATTTGTAATGGATAGTTATGCCGAATTATTCCTTACTTATAGTATGTGGGGGTTATTATTAAATAAAATTCCGCTGATTCAAAAATTAAAATGGCGTGAAGTGGCAACTTTCAAAATGGTATATGGAGAATTGTCTGAAGCAAACAGGGCCGCAAATAATTATCTAAAGGAAACTGATCCATATTTTATTGGAAATTCTGCACCAGGCCCGATACCCTATATGGAAGCAGGGGTAGGCGTTGAAAACGTATTCAAATTATTCAGGGTGGATGCGATATGGCGACTCACCCACAGGGATAATCCACTGGCACCGAATTTTGGTGTGCGTGTTGGTGTGAGTCTGGATATTTAAGTTTTTCATGCAAAGCAAAGGTACAAAAGAGCAAGAGTCGCAAAGTAATCATAACTCATTTTCCATTGGATCCATACAGCCAACTGCTACTGCCCACTTGTTTTACTGGACAATCAGTTTCGCAGTCCTGATCTCTTTACCTGCAATTAGTTTGCATATATAAATTCCGGGCTCGGTATTCCTGCCATCCCATGTAAAAGAAATTATTGCACCGGCTTTTTCATTTATCTTATTCGAGAAAACAATTTCTCCAGATGTATTATATATTTCGATCAATACATCAGATGGTTCAGAAATTTCAGTTTCAATTTGAAATAGACCGGAGGATGGATTCGGGTAAATAAATAAAGCCCCGTCATTGTTAACAAGTGGATCGTTTAAGCCAACAATTATTTCAGGTGTTTCTAATCTTAGATCGGTGTATAACCTGTATTCACCCGGATTTAATGTAAGCGCTGAATTAACTGCGGTAACATTAATACTATCTCCCGAAAAATATTCATACCACCAGCCGGTATGTTGAAAGTTTGGTGCAACACTGTTTAGAAATACATCAAAATTTCCGAGCACGGTTACATTCATTGCCGGGTCGTTCAGGTTGATCCTTTTTGTGGTACCTGCAACATTTAAACTGTAATTAGTTGTCCGGAATGCTGAATATGTTGTTTTCAATTTAATTAATTCACTCCATACCTGGTAAATGCGCAGGCGATTGGCAACATCAAAATAATTCCAAAGAATCGGTTTATTGCACACCCGGCATCCGTAGTCAATTGTAATATCATACCCCAGTTCTCCAAATTGCCATATCATTTTTGGTCCGGGAATAGTGAAGAAAAATGCACCCGCCAATTCCATCCTTGATAATCCAATATTTAAATTCTTTACATTATGATCAGGGTTTGCAGAATTTCCGTAGGTAATATTTTTGAACATTAATCTTTCTTCATCATGGCTCTCCATATAGGTCATCACGTGTGGATCGTCCCAGCCTCTTGCCTGGTAACTTCCCCAGCCAAGATCTGAACCTGTATATCCCATCGTACCCTGATTGTAATTATAATTTAAATTTCCCCACAACATAAATCCATAATTACTTAATTCTTCTTCCTCACTGTTTTCAGCAAAATGTTCCAGAATTAATTTAGCTTCGGGATTTACGTTCCATAAAGTATCTGCAATATTTTTCCATGTTGCAATTCTGCCGGCATCATACATTCCCCATGCGCCAACATCTCCCAGCGTATTATTTTGTGTATATCCTTTTGAAAGGTCGAAACGATATCCATCTACATTATATTCTTCGAGCCAATAAGTAAATACCTGGTTTCGGAAATTAATTGTTGCAGGACTTAGATGATTAAAATCATATCCGACATTATAATCATGCGTTGGATATTGATTAAAATAAGGTGAATTCGCTGCAGGAATATTTAATGTTGCATCCCACCACATCTGCACCAACGGGCATTGACCGAATGCATGGTTCATAGCAATATCAAGTATAACAGCAATGCCATTTGCGTGACACGAATCGACAAATATTTTAAAAGCTTCGGGAGTTCCGTAATATTTATCCAATGCAACAAAAAAGCTTGGATTATATCCCCAGCTTTCATTGCCTTCAAATTCCATTATTGGCATTAATTCGATGGCATTAATTCCCAATGTTTTTAAATAAGGAAGTGTATCGGTTAAAGTTTGATAATTTCTTGCAGCCACGAAATCGCGGATCAACAATTCATATACAACCAGGTTTTCATCTGCCGGAGGTGTAAAATCATCTATTGCCCAATCATAAACGGGTTGCTCGGTTTGAAAAACAGAAACATTTCCAGTTGCAAGGCCGAGAGGATATTCCAGGAGATCAGGATAAGTAGCATTTGAAATAAAATTATCGTCATCGGGATCAAGTATTTTATTTGCCAATGGATCAGCAACCCAAAGCGATCCATCAATAAAATACTGGTAGCTATATTCCTTTCCAGGAATTAGATGTGTTAATGTAACCCACCAGGTTTCATTATCAGGATCAAGTTTCATAAAAGCAGCTTCACTCAATTGCCATGCACTAAAATCGCCAACGGCAAAAATATAATTTTTAAAAGGTGCAAATAATACCAACGTAACAGTAGTATCGTTGATATAATTTATTCCCTGTAATAAACCCACAGGAACACTTTCAACGATAACGGGTTCTATCACGAAAAAATATGTGGAATCTTCTTTCACATCACCATCACCTTTGGCAACAACACGAATTTCTGTTGAACCATAATCAGTAGCTGTCGCATCATAAATAATTGTTGAGTCTGAACTGCTCAACACCAATGATCCGTCAACATATAAAAACATGGAATCAACATATGTGGCTGTTGCCTCAATATGAACATTATCGCTAATATTTACGATATATGGATCGGCAACAGGTGCTGTGATGGCAACATTTAATCCCTCATCAAATACATCAACATAAATATCTGACCCGTCACTATCGCGGCCAACAATTGTTCCGGCTTCATTTCTGAAAACAAAGGCCATTTGCAAAATCGTATCGTCAGGGCTTGCGCCGTAAAAATCTAAAATACTTGTATAACTTATTGAATATAAATTAGCACCGATGGAAGTCATTAAAACTTCCGGATCGGCAGTGCCCCAAATTCCCTGTGTATTTTTCCAATCAGTTGGTGTTGCACTTTCAGTAGTGATCAAACCAGTATGCGCATAAATAGGTCCGGGAACATCTTCTAATGCGCCATTGCCCTGGGTGGCATCAAAAATTATGGTGATCGGAATGTCAACGGTGGGAAATGGAGGGATGGTTGACACCACTTGTCCCGAAACAAAGGAGATAATCAAGGTATATATAACGAGTAAAGTAATTTTTGTCATGAGATAAAATTACTGTGAAAAATCCAGACTGAGGGTCAAATTCTTTATGTGAACTTAACCACGAGCAATTAATAAAATGATAAGGCCTATTCGGAAATAAAAAAGGGCCAGGAAAATTCCGGGCCCTCTAAAAGGTGAATTGACATTAAAATAATTTCTTTTTCTCCTTATGAATAAAAATTCCATCCAGTGTTTCAGGATTAAAATCAGGAGTTGGTTTATTGTTGATATTATGGTAAACAGCACTAATAAAAATTGTTTGTGCTGCAGATATTATGGTGAATACGAAAAAAACTCCAATGGCGGCTAAAATAATGCCGGCAACAATATTGATCAAGCTCCCGATAAAAAATAAAGGAATACCAATGATAAGAATGCTAATGAACTGGATGATGCCAAAACTGAATGTGGCGCCAAGTGATTCACCCCACTTTTCTTTCATGATCCTAACTGAGCGTTTATAAGCAGCTATTGGTGTTAAGCCTTCATAAGCAATTACCGGTACAACAAAGAATGTTGTGATTGACCAGGCAACCCCAAGGATCGCCGTAATGATCTGTCCGATCTTGCCGAGGTTTTCCTCAAGCAGGCGGAATATCAACCCCACTGTTGCAGCAACCGCCGACCACGCTAAAATATCTCCGATACGGCTTAAACTAAATGAAAACCCGTTAGCTATAGTTGGTTTTCCACACTCAAAATATATTCTTGCACAATGGATCAAAGCCATGTTGAAGAAAACAATTATGAAATAGTTGAGGAGATAAAAAATGAAAAGAAAAATATAATTTGCAGTACTGCCTTCATCAATAGTGCCTCCAATATCCCAATTGTTTGGGGCAAAAAGAATTGCCAGAAATGATATCGTCAACAGAATTAATGCTGCACCGGAAAGAACCGGAAAAATCAGCAACTGTTTATTTTTTCTCAAAACAGTTAAACTGCTGAGAGAAAGGTTCCAGCCTTTGGAGAGGCGATCAAAAAATCCCATAGTGTAAATATTTTTATAAATGTAAAAGATGTTTTTGGAATTACCAACTCGTGGGAAGGCAAGTTACTTAGATTTAATGTATGCTTATTAAACAGCGTATTTTGATCAGCCCCCGGCAACATTACCATTTTCTTCAAATTTCAAAAAGGGATTATAGGCGAGTTCCCAATAATTATTCTCAATATCGGCGACATACCCGCTATATCCACCCCAGAAAACTTTTTGAGGGTGCTTAATAATTTCGACTCCGCGTGTTTTGAGCTGTTCAAAAATTTTGTCAACTTCCTGTTCCGAATTAAAACAAATGGCAAATGTTGTTTTTTTGAAGCCACTTCCATCATTTTTAATTCCGATGTCTTCAGCAAGCTCATGTTCCGGGTATAAACTTAAAATAAAGCCATTCAATTTATAGAAAACTATACCATCTTCATCACGCATCGGCTTCCAGCCAAAACATTCTTTGTAAAATGATTTCATTTTATTAAGGTCCTTGACACCGATAGTGATAAAATGCAATAGTTGTTTCATTCGTTTAACTTAAAAGTATTTGCAATAGATCTGAAAACGGGTAGATAGTGTTCGTAATTACCAGTGGCCGATCCTGTAATAATAAAATATTCATTTGTATCGGAAAACAACATTACGAAATAAATTAGCTGATTGTGGTCGTTTGTATTTTTCCCGTTGGCAACAATTTCGAAACCACCAATTCCATTAATGGTGATTGAATCTACAGTGCTTACTACCGTTGTTTCTCCATGAGGAAGTTTTTTCAACCGGCTAACACTATATTCTTTTTTATCGAAAACATTGACCCCCGAGATTGATCCGCTTACAAGCAGCATGGGATTTTCGGTCGATTTGGTTGGCAGTAAACCATCAGGCGTATAAAGCAAGGTGCCTGATGTATATTTTGCGTATTTGAATTCTGATTGAGAAACATCAACCGAGAACTTAACAGCTTCGAGTCCGTTTTCTTTTTGATTGGGATCATAAACTGTTGACATCAATGCAGTATTTATTTCATTCGCAATTTCTTTTTGCGATTCAGGATACATTCCATTTACAAGAATAGTTTTTAAACTATCGCCAAAAACCAGCAGCTCTTTCATATAAACCATTGCGTTTGCTGATTGGGAAACGTTCATTAATATTCCTTCTGATCCATTGAAATCTATAACCTCTTTATTAATTAATGTTATTCCCTGTTCAAGCAGGGCTTCAGATGTGAATCCAGCAGAAATTTTACTAAATGGCGCCGGCATTTCCGTTATCATTATTATTGCGCCAACCTCCTGCTTTTCAAATCCACTGAAATTAATTGCTGTTTTGAACCCGGCTGGCGGTATCATGCTACACTTTGTTCCGGCAATAATTTGACGTTCACCTGTTTGGCCAAATGTAAAATTAGAAGCAGTAAGAAATAATAGAATGAATAAAGAGCTAAATCTTTTCATGATGAATTTCTTTTCGTAATATTTTTTTGTCCAGAATAAAGGGTCCGAACGGAATTATTGACGCAAATACAGCAATAGCCGTTTTTTTAAAACTCCAGTTGTGATTTAATTTTACTACCAGGCCAGTTATCATATATAAAATAAAAAGTAGCCCATGGATCCAGCCCACAATAATTACAGCGCCGGGTTTATCCGCTGCGTATTTA
>JBIOHA010000058.1:0-11871 GCA_044448625.1 Chitinophagales bacterium
AGGCCCCGGAGATACAATAAAAGTCCAGACCTTTACATTCGGCTCACCCCAGGATGCCTGGTTCAACCTGCCGGGCTTTGATATAAGTGCGGAAAAGATCCTGATGAAATATACACTTAAATGTAATCCAGCCCAAAGTCCCCAATGCGGCGAATGGGATTATCTTACTTATACTTATTTATACGAACATACCGGCGAACTCGACAGCACATTATTATTGCATCCATTTTTTACAGCCAACGGTGAAAGCCCAGATACATTTTCTTATGCTGCAACTCAAACATTTACATCAGTTCCGTCGTGGGAATATTTTATTGTTTATGATGATACCGTATCGATAACTAATAATGCAGTTGGCACCAGTGATGTCTTGATCAATTATCCATTTTATACCGGTTATCCGCTGTCAAGAACGCAGGTGATATGGAAGGCATCAGAATTAACTGCAGCAGGCCTGGTTGCCGGAAATATTACCGGGATGGATTTTGATATTCAAAGTTTGGGAGCGGAGATGCATCATCTCACAATAAAAATAAATAATACTGCTCTTAATGAATTTTCAACAAATGTTTTTGAATCCGGATTTACCACGGTGTATGATCAAACCACAACTTTAAATTTAGGCTGGTCGGGAATTGATTTCACAACTCCATTTTATTGGGATGGACTATCAAATATTATTATTGAAATTACCTATGATAATAATTCAACAACCGGTTTTTCATATTTAACCGGTGCGCAAAATGCAGGATTTCAAAGTTGTGTTACTGCATCTTCTGCTGATAAATATTTGGAATTTTATCATCCTGATTATGCTGATGTAATTGGAAATCCATTAAATGTATTAAGCGACAAGGTCACCGTTTCTTTCTGGGCGCAGGGAGATGCTGCTTACCAGCCACAAAACGGAACAACATTCGAAGCTATTACTTCAACTGGTGCACGGGTGTTGAACAGCCATACACCATGGAGCGATGCAAATGTTTATTGGGATGCAGGTAATGCTGCAGGTTATGACAGGATTTATAAAAATTCGCTTGCAGCGGATTACGAAACAAACTGGACGCATTGGGCATTTACAAAAAATGCAGCTACAGGTTCAATGAAAATATATAAAAATGGTGTGCTATGGCATTCGGGAACAGGAATGACGAAATTAATGGAAGGAATTAATAATTTGCGTTTAGGAAAAGGAAATTGGGGAGGATCAGAATCATACGATGGCAATATTGATGAGTTTGCTATTTGGAATGCGGAACTCGATGAAGCAACAATTCATGATTATTTGTATAAGGATCTTGATGCCTTGCATCCCTTCGATGCAAATCTTTTATTGTATTATCATTTTAACGATGGCGATGGATTAACAGAGCCAGATGAAATTGCAGGCAATGATCTCGGACTCGTTGGCGCCGTATCACGATTTATGAAAGCAGGACAATTGTTCAGAGATGTAAATATTTCTGCAGTTCGACCAGCTGTGCTTTTTGAACAGGGAATTTATACAAGCCATATTGATTCCACTTTAATTATTACTGATGTCCCAACAGATCCTATTGCATTAATTTATTTTGATCCTGCCGATCCTACAGTTGCTACTGATACAATTTTGGTTTGGCCCGCTGATTTTTATAATTATTTATATAATACTGACGGTACTATTGCAGATTCTATTTTTATTTCATCCACCTCCACAATTTATAATGATGATCTCGAATATTATGGTCCGGCTTTCGAAGTGATCAACCCAATTGAATTGGGAAGATTTATTACACCCTACGGTATCGGTTTGGATCTTGAAGAAGGATTTACGTGGACCTATGATGTGAGCGATTATCGTCCTTTGCTCCACGACAGTGTTCATTTAAGTGCAGGCAACTGGCAGGAATTACTTGATCTAGAATTTTGGTTTATTGAAGGTACACCACCGCGTAATCCGATATCTGTTTCTAATTTATGGTTGGGCAATTATGGATATGGATTAACGCCATCTTTTAACGATCTAACTATTCCCCAGGAAATTGAAGTTCCATTTGATGTAACATTAAGAGTGAAAATTCGGGTAACCGGTCATGGTTTTGGCGGAACTGCTAATTGTGCTGAATTCTGTGCACGAGATCATTCGTTATTGGTAAATGGAACAACTGTTTGGACAAAGGAGGTATGGCGCGACAACTGCGATGTAAATCCGGTTTATCCCCAGGGAGGTACCTGGGTTTATGACCGGGCTAACTGGTGCCCGGGTGCTGAGGTTTGGACATATGATTATGAATTAGATGGTGTGGTACCTGGAACAAATACGCTTGATTATGCTGCAGAGCCTTATACCTGGAACGGCGCAGGATCAGTTCCATATTATGCCACATCGGTGCAGCTGGTTACTTATGGAGAACCGAATTTTGGTCTCGATGCCGCAATCGAAGAAATAATTTCACCATCAGATAATGATATGTGGCAGCGCAAAAATCCGATTTGTTCCAACCCGATAATTAAAATAAAAAATACAGGCGCAAATGATCTCACATCCCTTGATATTTCATTTGGAATTAAAGATCAAACGATGACAAATTATACCTGGACCGGGAATCTCAAATTTATGGAAATAGAGGAAGTCACGCTTCCGAATTTTGGCTGGACTGGTGTAGGATCAACATTTGAAGTAACGGTCAGCAATCCAAACGGTGGTGTAGATGAATATGATCTGAATAATCATGCTGAATCGGTATTAAATATTCCTGCTCAATATCCTGCAGATTTTATTTTGGAAACGAAAACAAATAATGCTTCAAACGAAAATGATATTTTCATTTATGACCAACATGGCAACGAAGTATTTTCTAGAACTTCTTTTGACGACAATACCAATTATAAAGACACTGTGCATCTTGTTGATGGTTGTTACGAATTATATTTCTGGGATAATGGTGAAGATGGATTGAATTGGTGGGCTGCACCTGAGGACGGAGTTGGTTCTTTCAAAACAAAAGAAGTGGACGGATCATATATAAAGGTATTCGGCGCTGATTTTGGCGGACTAATATATTTTCAATTCACCGTTGGAAATTATACCCCGATAAACGATGAATTTATCAGGGAAGATGAAATTAATATTTACCCGAACCCGGCATCCAATGAAATATATGTTGATCTCGACCTTGCGCATTTATCCGAACTGGAATTAAATATTGTTGACATGACGGGAAAAATGATCTATTCTGAAAATCATGATCGCATTCAAAACGAAACACTCCATCTCAACCTTGAAGCATTTCCATCAGGTGTTTATTTAATGCTGATAAATGCTGATGGAAAATTAATCACGAAACAGTTTGTGGTTGATAAGTAGGTGAGATGCTGGATACTTGATACTTGATACTGGATAAATGTTGTTTTCCTGGTTCCTGGTTCTTGGCTTTATTTCCTCAACCAGTCGCCAGAAAAATACAAAGGCAACATATCTTTTATATTATTTAGAATAAATACTTTTCCTTTTGTTGGCGCAAGGATTATTTTAATGGTAGAATTTTGATTTAATTCGTATTCCGCCATCACCTGTCGGCAAGCACCACATGGCGCAATTGGTTCTTCCCTTCGAAGAGATGAAGTAATTGCAACAGCATTTATCGCGATCCCTGGAAACTGAACAGCAGCATTAAAAAATGCAACCCTTTCAGCGCATAGTCCTGAAGGGTAAGCTGCATTTTCCTGGTTACTGCCTTTTATTATGATATTATTTGACAGCAATATGGCAGCACCTACCTGAAAATTGGAATAAGGGGCGTAGGCGGTATCCAGCGCTTCATTCGCAGCCTCAATTAATTTTTTATGTTCCTCTGATAATTCCTCCGGATCACATTCTTGTACCGAGCAAACAAGTTCAAATTTTTTCATGTAAAAGGGCAATCTTTAATTCAGGACGAAAATACTAATTTTGCCGTTGAGTTATGAAGAATATATTGATCCTTGGCGCCGGAAAATCATCTGCAGTCTTAATTGAATATTTGCTTACTAACGCAATGAAATATAAGTGGATGATCACCCTGGGCGATATGGATGTTGTAGCTGCTGAAAATAAAATAAACGGCGACCCTAGCGGCAGAGCAATTTATTTTAATTCGCAAGACGAAGCGCTTAGAATTTCATCCATTCAGCAATCAGATATTGTTATCTCGCTGTTACCTGCAATGTTACACTTTGAGATTGCAAAAGAATGTGTGCAATACAAAAAACATTTTATTTCTGCCTCCTACGTAAGCGATGAAATGCGGAGCCTTGATCATGATGCAAAAGATGCAGGTGTTATTTTGTTGAATGAGATGGGCCTTGACCCCGGAATTGATCATATGAGCGGTATGCAAATGATAGATGAAGTGAAAGAGAAGGGTGGAAAGATCATCGCATTTGAATCGTATACCGGCGGATTGATCGCACCCGAAAGCGATGACAACCCGTGGAATTATAAATTTACCTGGAACCCGAGAAATGTTGTGCTGGCAGGGCAGGGGACAGCAAAATTTTTATGGGACAATCACTATAAATATATTCCCTATCAAAAATTGTTTTCGCGATATGATATTTTGAAAATTGAGGGCTATGGAGAATTTGAAGGGTATCCGAATCGCGATTCGTTAGCTTATAAATCAATTTATGGATTGGAAGATGTTACAACCCTGGTAAGGGGGACTTTGCGCAAACGCGGATTTTGTGATGCATGGAATGTTTTTGTTCAGCTTGGTATGACCGACGACAGTTATTTAATGGAAGGGGTGGAAAATTTTACGTGGACAGATTATACCAGGTCCTTTCTGCCATCGTCATCACTTACAGTTAAAAACAATCTCGTAAATTATTTGCAGATAACGCATAATATTATCACTGAAAAAATTGAATGGCTGGGGTTATTTTCAGAAGAAAAAATATTCCGTGCCGATGAAATGGCTATTAAAACATCACCTGCGCAGATATTGCAAAAATTACTTGAGGAGAAATGGAAGCTACAAGAGAATGATAAAGATATTTGCGTAATGCTTCATCTTATGGAATATCAACTGGAGGGTAAAAAATATCGCCTGCAATCGAGCATGGTGGCAACCGGTGTGGATAATGTGCACACAGCCATGGCGAAAACCGTTGGGCTACCTGCGGCTATTGCTGCTAAAATGATATTGAATGGCGAATTAACCGGCGCCGGGGTGATGATACCTGTTGCAAAAAATATTTATGAACCTGTATTAAAGGAATTGGAAACAGAACATCATATTATTTTCAATGAGGTTCCTTCAGAAATATGATTTTTTACTGAATAAATTATTCTACTAAACGATCTTCACACAAACTGTTTTTGCAATTTTATCATGCAGGGCCTGTTTTTTTCGATCAAAGGCCACCCAAATCACTGAAACTAAAATCAACAATGAAAGTATTAAGCCAATGGATGAACTGTTGGCATTTTGAAATTTACTCACCTCTGAAAAACCGGTAACATCAGAAAACCCGGCTGCATTAAAAACCTGTATGATTGAAACAGTGCCCACAATTGCATTCAACAGGTACAAACATCCCCTCACCAGCGCAAGCTTAAGATCTATTGGTTGAAAATTTTCTGTGACCACTTTAATTTTCATCGCTTTTTTGCCGAAGGTTGCGCCAAAGGTGCCTTCCATATAGATCTTATAAATAATAAATATGAAATTAAAAATGATGGCCAGAACAAGACTTTTTATTTGCATTAAATTATAAAAATTAAATGCAAGCACCGGGAGCATGATGAGAAAATCAACTAGCGATGCGCCTACACGTTCCCAAAATGATGCGTATTCTAATACCTGCGCAGAGGTTTGTTCCTGATCGAGAATTTGGTTTTCCATGTTTTTTTTGCCAAATATATGATTATTTGAATTCCTCAAAAAAGAAAAGCCCTGTAAAATTTACAGGGCAAAACCAAAATCAAACATTGAAATAAATTACCATTTTTTATAATCAAGAAATTTTCCTTCCATGGTCACTCTAACCCTATCGCCTTCAGGATTTGGAACCCGGTCAACTTTCATGGAGAAATTGATTGCACTCATAATGCCTTCACCGAATTTTTCCTGTATCACCGCTTTTAGTGTTGGCCCGTATATCATTACAATTTCATAAAACCGGTAAACCAATGGATCGGTGGGAGGCATTACCTGTGTGGTTCCGCGGGTCGCATATGTCTGCAATGCCAATTCAACACTTTTCCCCAGGCCCAAAATTTCACAAGCTTTTTTAGCTTCATCAGCACTCATGGTATTTTGCCCCAGCAATGACGACGCTGTCCATACTTCATCTCTTCCTACAGCTGTTGCTATCTGAATAAATGTGAGTCCTTTTGTTTGTTTGGCATTCATAATTAATGCGGTCGCATCCTCACGTGAGATCAACTCAACGGGAGCAGCGGTTTGTGCAGAAATATTTGTCATAATTAATATCAGAATAAAATTTAGTGTAATTATTTTTTTCATAATAAGGAATTTGGGTTTATAATGATCACAAGAATAAAAAACTGTTTGGGGTTTAAAAAATGAAATAAGCCCTTTTAAAATTATTTTACAGTTTACCTGCTTACTAATTTCCGTTGGAATGATCATCCAAATCCGAGCAGCCTGCCTTTTAACAGAGCAATTACTGTGAGAGAATCTTTAATTATACCCCGCTCTATCATTGAATAAGCTTCGGAAAATTTAATTTTTTTAATGACCAGGTCTTCATCCTCATCCGGCTCGGGCTTTTGATATGAAAGTTGTTGTGCGAGATAAATAAAACCGTATTCATCGGAAACGGAATTGGATAATTGTATTTCCTGAATTAATTCCCATTTTTCGGCAATTATTCCTGCTTCTTCCAGCAATTCCCGTTTTGCATTTGCCAATGGATCTTCATTTATACTTCCCCCGCCTTCAGGAATTTCCCATGTATATTCATTAAATGGATAACGATGCTGCCCGATAAGATAAATATATCCTTCATTGTCGACTGGTAAAATTCCCAATGCATAACTTTTATATTGCACAACACCGTAGATCGATTCTTTTCCGGAAGGATTTATTACAGCATGTTCCTCTACATGGATCCAGGGGTTATCATAAATTATTTTTTTATTCAGTGTTTCCCATGGTCGCTTCGCTTCATTCATAAATTTATCTTTAATTCGTTCGTAATTAATTCTGCTACTCCTTCGGTTGCGTTCCTTTCAATAAAATGCATATTCTTTTTTTTGTTTATTTCGGGCTTTTCGGGATTAACAACAAAAACAGGAATATCATGTGGGGCATAATATAACAATGATGCAGCGGGATAGACCACCATACTGGTTCCGACAATTATCAGCATTTCACAGTGTGCAACAAGGTGCATCGCTGGTTCCATCATAGGAACCTGTTCACCAAACCAAACGATATGCGGACGCAATTGACCACCGTCCGCTGCCAGATCGCCCAATAAAATATCTCCGGTACAATCAAAATATTTATTTTCATTTTTTACGCTTCGCGACTTGAATATTTCACCATGCAGATGTAATACATTTTTACTTCCGGCCCGCTCGTGCAGGTCATCAATATTTTGAGTTATGATTTGAACTTGATGATATTTTTCTAATGCGGCAAGATCAACATGTGCTTTATTCGGGTTTGCATTTTTTACTGCCTTTCTTCGCTCATTATAAAATTGAAGCACCAATTCTTTATCCCGCATCCAACCCCCAGGCGATGCAACATCCTCTACGCGATGTCCTTCCCACAATCCTCCGGCTCCTCTAAAAGTTGGAATACCACTTTCTGCGCTTATTCCCGCTCCGGTCAAAACTATTATTTGCATTATTGATGTTTAATTTTCAATTTCGAGATAATGAAATGCATTTTGGATATGGTCAATAATATCTCCTGCTACAATATTTTGTCCTTCAAGCTCAAGCATCGCAAGATCGCCCGACAAACCATGTAAATAGGTGCCTAACAATGCTGCGTGAAGTGGTTCATATTTCTGCGCCAGCAACGATGTGATTATCCCTGTCAATACATCTCCGCTTCCTGCGGTAGCCATTCCGGAATTTCCGGTGGAATTAAAATAGATCATACCATCGGGAACAGCAATTGTCGAATATGCACGCTTGTAAATAATGTATATGTGATATTTCTTTGCATTTTGAATTAATATTTTAATAAGGTCGGTCCATTTTTCATATTTGCCAAACAGGCGTTCAAATTCTTTAGGATGTGGTGTGATTATAGAACCTGCCGGAATTTTTTCAAACAATGCCGGATGTTCCGAAATAATATTTAATGCATCTGCATCCAGTACAACAGGGAAATTAATTTCATCCAGCAATGACGATAACAATTCATATGCATCCATGCCTGTACCAATACCAGGCCCAATTCCGATCGCGTTAAATTTCTTTTTAATTATTTCTTCCTTTATTGAGCTTTGGTCCATTATCATTAATTCTGGATGCTCCGGTATCTTATCGCCGGTGGAAATGGTGACGAGCCCGGCACCGGTTTTCAATGCAGCATAACCGCATAGTTCTGCTGCACCGGTCATTCCGGGTTTACCCGAGATCAACAATGCATGCCCATAACTCCCCTTATGCGAAAAGGTGGTTCGGGGGCGAACAATTTTTTTTATGTCAGATTCAATTAGATATGCATACCATGAAGAAGCATTGTTAATGAAGGGTTGGGATAATCCAATTGGTTTCACTATCCATTCACCAACCCATCTGGCATTTTCAGGAAAGAAAAAACTCAGCTTGGGAAGCTCAAATGAAAATGTGATGTCAGCCTCAACAATATTTCCAGTTGTAATGCTATCTGCAAATAATCCCGATGGAATATCTATTGCAACAACAAATGCCTCCGAACTATTTATTGTTTCTATGATCTTTGCAATAAATCCTTCAACTGGCCTGTTTAATCCTGATCCGAATATTGCGTCAATAATACATTCACAGTGGCCGATGTTATCAAAATTGTTTCCTTCACAAATAGTTATATCCGTAGTAATTTTTTTCAGCCTTTCAAAATTCAGTTTAAAATCATCGCTTGCATTTAGAGGATCACCGGTAATGAAAACGTGCACATCAATACCGGTGTTAAAAAAATGGCGGGCGATGCATAATCCGTCACCTCCGTTATTTCCAGTTCCGCATACGATATGTATCTTGTCGAAAAGATTTAATTTATTGAGAAACCAGTTGGAAAAAACTTTTGCAGCACGTTCCATGAGTTCGTGGCTATATATGTTTTCCTCCTTAATTGTAAAAGCATCTGATTCGCGAATTTGTTGTGCAGAAAGAATTTTCATACCAACCGTTTTATTATGCGCAGCTTATGTGTGTATTTCTTCAGGTCCTTATTATAGATCCCAAAATGATCGATCGAATCAATTCTTACCTTGCCTGCTGAATGAATGATAAGGTCGTTGGAAAGTATAATTCCTGTATGTGTTATTTTTTCTTCGTCATTATCAAAAAAAGCAAGATCGCCTTCTTTTGCTTCGGTAATAAAATTTATTGTCCGCCCAGACTCCGATTGCTGATATGCATCCCGGGGCAAGGTAATGCCGTATAATTTAAAAACGATTTGAGTAAACCCAGAGCAATCAATTCCAAACGGGCTTCTACCTCCCCATTGATAGGGTGCATGCAAAAACTTTAATGCAAATTTCCTGATATGCTCGCCGTTGAGCAATTCTGTTTTTTCATTCACCGCCTGCCCGCTGTAAACAAACTTTTCTTTTCCAAGTTTGAAGTTCATTCCATCAAAATCATACAAAGTGCTTCCAATGAGAATGGGAAAATTTTTATCATTGTTTATAACTGTTTGGACCAACTCAGCAGCTATTGATCTCGAGGCCATTTTTAGTTTTTCGGTTTCGGGATCCGACAGCGCAGCATGTTGTTTTTCATGGATCCAACCATCGTAGTTGTCGAAAGAAGTTTTTATCCGTAGCCAGTTTTCTTTTTGTTCGTGTACCACGTACATCTCTCCAAATAAAAGTTGCGTTACCTGTTCTGCCTCATGATTAGGTTTGGATCGAACCGAAACCAAACTCTGCATTGTTACACCGTGATACATATTGTTTTATTTACAACAGCAAATTTAGAGTTCATAAATGGTATATGCAGAATTTGACGCCAATGGTTTGAAACTTAATTGGATTTCAACAGGAGCGATCATATGCGTAATGCCTTTATCTGCCTTTAATTTTAATATATCATCTTCGGAAAGGGCTTTGTAATTTTCATCAGCAAGCTTTACCGCATCAAAGCTGATCACTTTGGATGTTATTGCATCTATTGAATATATTTCTCTGAAACGATTACTCCATTCAACTATAAAGCTTTTTGAATGGGTAATGCCTTTATAATCGATATACCCGCTTCTTTGTCCATAATGTTTTAATTCATCCAGGCTGCATGGCTGGATAAAAAGCGCATCTTTTGGTGTGACATCTTTTGCTTTCATGGCGATATCAATTTCAGGTGTAATTTTTTTATAAAACGGAAATTCATAAGCGATATCATTTTTTGAAACTTCAATTCCCGGAAAAATAACGAGCACCCAACCGATACAGCACACCATAATGCCGCCAAGAAAAAATTTTGAAACCCGCACTTCTTTCATACCCGGAATTATTCGCTGTATGAACAACAACCCGGATACTACCATGAAGAATTCAAGATAATAAGTGGTTTTAAACCATTGCGTTTCTGCAAAAAAAGCACTTTTAAATAATTCAACAAAAATTGTATAAATCAAACAACCTGTGATGATGAGCACGGAAAAAATAAATAACGGTTTATTGTACCTGTAGATCAAAAAGGGAGTAATAAGATAAAGCGGGGTAAGGATGATAAGGTCTTTCGTAACAAACGCTGAAGGAATATAATGATGCGCATTTCTGAAAACAAAAAATATATGGAAAAAAGAATCGCTGTCGATAGCCGTGTCGTTGAAACGCCGGTTAAGCAGGAAGATAAATGAACCTGCAGTTAAAAAATATAGCAGGAGGGGGATCGAGTTTTTTCTAAAAAAACCTTTCGGATCCTTATCGGCGATACTAATGATAAATGAGGTGGCAGAAATTAATAAAAACGTTTGTAAACCGGCAAGTGGGTGCATGAGGGTAGAAAATATCAAAAGCAAATAACAGGCATTCACTTTTTTGTTCAACCAAAAATAAATTGACCAAACTGCAAAAGCAACAGCCGCAAAGGAGGAAATAAATTCATTTCCATACAATTCATTTAATCCAAGAGTATGATATTGCAATGGTACCATGAGTATGATCAGCGATGCATAAGCATATATCCTGTTCTGTAAAATATGGAATGATATTCTAAACAGGCCCAGGAGCAAAAAAAGTGAACAGAGATAATGCAGAATAAAAACACCCCACTCCAAAGCACCACCTAAAGGAAGGAGAAGATACATGAAAAAGGACCTTTCATTTGGGAAATTTTTATCTGCGTTTTGAATAAAAAAATCCTTCGTAAATAAACTCCTGTCGTTGAGGTACTCTGCATATGGAATGAGTTGCAGGCTGTTTTCTTTTCCATATGAATATCCCCAAATAATCAATAATACGACATAAAACAACGATAGCCATAAAATTTCACGCAATAATAATAGGTTTTTATTCATCTGCCAATAATATAAGTGAAGGTAAAAAATACAAGGATTAAAATTATGCTATAATAGGATAAAAGCTTTACAGGTATATACTGAAACGGTTCAACTCCTAACCTTTTTAATTTTATTGTGAGCATTGTTTTATTGACAATGAAAGCAAGTACAGTTCCGTAGGCGATTCCCTGCAAGCCAATAAATTGCATAAGTG
>JBIOHA010000059.1:0-11849 GCA_044448625.1 Chitinophagales bacterium
GAGGGAAACATATAATAAATTAAAGGGATAATATGAATTAAAAAACCCATCACATCATCGATGGGCTTTTTAATTAAACTGCATTAATCGTTCACCGTTTTTTTTCTAACATTATACCAGTCGATTTTCCTTGTCAGAAACATAGCCAGTCCCAGCATGATAGTGAGGCCGATACTTCCCATCAATAAAGCATAGTCAGACATTTGCAATGTAACAAACAGAAAGCTGTATAGCGCAACCAGCACAGCACATAGTATGAAAGATAATTTCGCAGTTGCAAAAACTGACCGCGAATAAAGTGTGATCATTACAACAATTGCAGAAGCAGAAATAATATATGCGGTGTTAAAATCCATTTGCTCGGAAATAGAGACCAGCAAGACATAAAAAAGACAAAGGGCTAATCCTACAAGAATATATTGGAAAGGATGAATTCGCTTTCCATTCATTATTTCAACCAGGAAAAAGACAAGGAATGTAAGTGCTATTGTGAGGATAGCATATTTAACCGAACGCATTGATTTCTGGTAATCGTCAAGCGACTGAATTAGGTCAACACCAAACGACGAATCACGCATCTGCTCGATATAACTATCACCGGACCAAACCTGCGGATAGTTTCTGTTAAGCTGAAGAATATTCCATTTGGCAGTAAATCCCTGTTCGTCAACCGTGCGCTCATCGGGTAAAAATGTACCTTTGAAACTTGGATCGTTCCATGCGGATCTCAATTCAATTTCAGTTGAATTTCCAACGGGAATAAAAGATAAATTGTTTGACCCCTGCAGATCAAGTTTATAGTTGAATTTAATTTGTCTTTGTGTAGAATCGGATAATCCTTCGAGCGATAAATTTACTCCGCTACCCGCCATATCATTTGATCTTGTTCCTGCAACCACATCATGTGGTTTATCATTGAGATTAATTATAAACTGATTTTTAATTCCACGCATATCTGAAATTCCGATCGTCATAAATGCATTGTTCCAATCGGGGCGTCCATGCGCATTTAAATCCATTTGTTTGGCAAGATCAAATGTTCCGCTAATATCAAGTGCAGCTTCATAAACAATCACTTTATAAATTCCTCGTTTTAATTCTGTTGGATTTACTGACCCATTGACCTTTAATTCATGCGGCAACACATGAAAATATTCCGTTTCATATTGCACCTGACCGTTCATGGTTCTTTCAGTAATAAACGGTATGGTAATGATCGGGCCGAGAAGTTCCTGCTCTGAAGCCCAGTTGCTGCTCACTTCATTTGTGGTTTGCTGGTTCAGATACTGGCGCTCAGTGATTATTCCCTTGATCATGGTTGCTGGTATCAGCATAATGAGCACGAGAAAACAAATGATGAAAAGCTTTAAGGTGACTGACGTCCTGAACCATGTATTTATGCGTTCAAGAACTGAGGGGGAGGATTGATCTTCCATTTTGCTATATATACTTTGAGCAACAAAGTTCTTTGATTGTATTGATATTTCCAAATTTATTTTAGCGGGGGCACAAGCGAGGACGCTTGCGCTATGACGAGGACGCTTGCGCTATGACAAGGACGCTTGCGCTATGGTTTATCAAGTATTCTTATACCATCCGGAATACATGATATAATTATCGGCGATGCGCAGAATAGTGCCCTTAAATTCTTTTTCGCTTAAGGGTTTTAGTTTTTTTGCGGGAACGCCACCATAAATAAATCCGCTTTCGAGGATGGAATTTTCTAACACCACGGCTCCAGCAGCAATTAAAACATTTTGATGCACAACAGCATGGTCCATAACAATTGCGCCCATTCCTACCAAAACATTGTCATGTATAGTGCACCCATGAACAATTGCGTTATGACCTATAGAAACATTATTTCCAATTATTGTGGCAGCCTGTTGGTAGGTGCAATGAATTACTGCATTATCCTGGATATTTACTTTATTGCCAATCGTAATTGAGTTTACATCGCCGCGTACAACTGCATTAAACCAAATACTGCAATCATCACCCATGATCACTTCACCAACAATTGTTGCATTTTCTGCAATAAAACAATTGATGCCAAATTTTGGGGAGATATTATTTACAGGTAAAATAATGGGCATAAATATTAAATTAAATATCTTCTTATATCTTAATGTTTTGTTCATTCACAATACGTTCTGCTATTGGCAATGCTGCTTCATATCCCGCATCATAAATTAATTTGCCTTTGTTAATATTAAAAATACTGAATTCTGCAGTTGGAGGCTCTATCATATAATCGCATTGTCTTATACGGCTTTCCATATTTGTCATGAGTGAGAGGTTCATTACACGGAAACCGACATCACGCATTCCGCCCAGCTTATTTGTAGGGTGAATAGGAATAACATTAACACCGATCAATACCTCGCAGAGATCGCGAATGGGCTCTACAGGCAAATTATTTAAAACGCCACCGTCAACATATAAATGATCACCAATACTTACAGGTTTAAATACCAGTGGAATTGATTGCGAAGCAATAATATATTGAGTTAATTTCCCGGAACTGATGATCTCACATTTACCCGTATTTAAATTTGTTACGGAAATATATAATGGTTTTTTTAATTGCTCAAAGCTGTCGTGTCCAATATGATCGTTCAATACTTTTTTAAAGAAACTGAGTTCCATCAATCCTTTGTTTGGAAGCCCCATTTTTATAACGGAATAAATACTTTTATTTTCTATCATAGAAAATATCGCCCTGGGCGAATATCCTTCACAATATAGTGCTCCTACAATAGCACCTGCACTGCACCCCGATATTATTTCAGGAAAAATACCAGCACTTTCAAGCGCCTGCAAAACACCAATATGTGCTATACCTCTTGCGCCGCCGCCTGATAAGGTAATCCCGAATTTATATTTCAAGAATTAAATTTTTTAATCGATCGAAATTTGGAAATTTATTTTTATTCAATCTTTTTAATTTTGTTCAATTTTGTTCAATCTTGCTCAATCTTTTCCCCCACTCACTTCCTTTTAATTATTCCTGTTTTTTCTCCAAACTTGAATGCAAAATCCTTCATATAATTCATCATCTCATCATTTTGATTTGCACGCAAATAAGTATCTGACATCGTCATTAATGTTTCAAAAAAGAATTTATCCATTTCATCCTGTCGCATTTCTTTTGTCCATAAGTCGATACGCAGCGATTCAGAACTCTTTTCATCGAATACACTCAGCATAAATGCCTTGCAATTTTCCGGCTCCGTCATCTGGCTATCGGTTGCCATCCAGGTAATATTTTCCGGGAGATTATTTTCGTCTAAAAATACCTTTAGGTGAATTTCAGATGTTTTGCTCATAGCTTTCGCGTTTCGTTGGCACGAAATTAGTCAATAGAGGTCATCAAAATTGGTTTGCAACCAAAATGTTTATTGTGCATTTTGCAACATGAACCAAACTGACGTAACTTTAAACCAAATCACAAAAATGAAGATCCTTAAGTATCTGATTGCTGTAATATTAATATTTCTTCTAACTGAAACCAGGGCACAGGTAGTTTATGAAACAAAATGGAAAAATGAAGCCAACAAGAAGGTTTTTATCACTGACAACCCTTCTGAGGCAAACATTATCGTTTATAAAACAGAGTGGAAAAGCGATGCCTCAAAAGAAAGCGGTCTTTGGTTTTTCACCGAATGGAAAACTGAAGCAGACCTTTTGATCTATATTACAGAGATCAGAAGCGAAGCGGATCTCATCATCTGCTACACCACTTATAAGGGTGAAGCCGGGAAACGGAATTAAGATCCTGGTTCATGCCTTAAAACTCCCTACTGATTTTTTCCCGAATTTCGTACTGTGAATCTTGTCGTCGACATTGGCAATACAGTAAATAAGTATGCTGTATTTCAAAATGATACCATCGTTTTCCAGGCTGGAGAAACCCGGTTTAAAGCAGATGACCTATTGGAGGTGATCAGGAAATTTCAGATTGATGGTTCAATCCTTTCTGCTGTTAATGATTTTGATCCGTATATAGAGGAGGTGATGTGGAGAAATGGAAATTATATCAAGCTTGGCCAACTTACCCCAATTCCAATTACCAATAAATATCTTAGTCCGGAAACGTTGGGCAACGACCGACTAGCTGCGGCCGTGGGAGCAAACATGAAATTTCCACGAGCCAATGTTTTATCGATTGATGCCGGTACCTGTATCAAATATGATTTTGTTAATTCGGATAATGAATATATGGGTGGGGGTATATCTCCTGGCCTCGGTATGCGGCTACAAGCCATGCACAATTTTACCGCACGACTGCCGTTAATAGATGCGCTAAGTTCAAATAATAACACTCCTGTTGAACTTACCGGCAATTCAACATCATCATCAATGCTATCGGGAACATATAACGGTGCCCTATTTGAAGTAGAGGGTATGATAGATCACTATTCGTCACAATACGGCAATTTAACAGTTGTTATCAGTGGTGGTGATCACCGTTTCTTTGAATTGCATGTTAAAAGGAAGATATTTGCACTCCCAAATCTGGTTTTAGAAGGCCTGAACAGAATTCTTAATTTCAACTTGAACAAGAACTGATGCATTTTTCGAGAGTACTATTGTTAATTGTTGTTTTTTCCATTACTTCATTATCAGCACAGGTTAACTCACCCTATTCAAGATATGGTTTGGGAAATATTTTTCCTGCTACGTTTGGTGCATCCAACGGAATGGCAGGATTATCGGCCGCATATTTTACGCCTACCAATATCAATTATCTCAACCCTGCATCATATTCAGAAATAGGGTTTGCAATTTTTGATGTAGGCGCTGCAGGAAATGTTGTGCGTCTTGAAACTGCAACAGAAAAATTTACTTCCGGCGATGGCAATTTATCTTATATGGCATTTGGTTTTCCAGTGCTTAAAAAACTGAGATACCATAAATTCGGCTTGAGTTTCGGACTCATACCCTATAGTGGAATTCAATATAATATTATTGAGCAAGTACCAACCGAAGATCCTTTGCTTGGCACCATCGAATATAATTATGTTGGCGATGGAACCTTGTATCAATTTTATGGCGGATTGGGTTATAAATACCAAACCGAGATCGACAGTACAAAGAAAAAATTAAAAGGCGATTCCGCATGGGTTTATCATACAAATTTATTTAGTATCGGTGCAAATGCTGCAAACCTGTTCGGTGAACTTTCGAATATAACCTATGCCTCATTCCCCGACCAGATAAATTCACAAACAACAAAACTTACAAGAACAAGCAGAATTAATGGCGGCATTTTTAATTATGGTTTGGGTTATCAGAAACAATTTATCAGAAAAAACGATACCGACAGAGATTACCTCATCTGGCGTGCAGGCGCTTCCTATTCTCCCGAATTAAATGTAAACGGAAAACAATCCGTTGTATGGACCAACATCGAGAAAAACGGGAATTATGAATTTATTACCGACACCCTTTATGCTGAACCCGATACCAGCGGCAATATAAATCTGCCGGCAAGTTATCAGGGCGGTATATCCTTTAGTTTTCAAACTACCGACAACGAGGATAAGAATCAATTTACCCTTGGTGCACAATATTCAAAAACAATGTGGAGTAATTATTCGGGTTTTCAGGATGCCGGTACTTTGGCCGATAGCTGGAGGGTATCCATATCGGCGGAATTTATTCCTAAGCGACCTGATAAGAGCAATGCAAAGAATGCCAGCTCTCAAAAATCGCTTTACGCACTTCGCCTGGGAGGTTACTCGGGCAAGAGCAATCTTGTTGTAAACGGAATTCAATTAAATGATGCCGGTATAACCATGGGTGCTTCAATACCGTTGGGAAATGCAAAATCAGTATCAAGAGCATTCGTCAATTCAAGGCTTAATCTTTATTTGAATGCCGGTCAACGCGGCACCACTGATATCATAAAGGAAAGCTATTATAATTTCGGTATCGGCTTTACGCTGGTTGATTCAGGCTGGTTCAGAAAATACAAGCTGAATTAATAAATTACGGCTGTATTTTTGTATCCGGTATACAAAACTTTTCCATTGATCAATTATTTGAAATATATATCTGCCCGTACTTTTCAATTATTGAAAAATTTATTTTCAATTGATAAAATAAGATCTGGATACTTCAAAAATTATACAACAGCATTTTATTCTTTCAGATATTTTTCAAATAAATATTTCTATTTAATTCCAACATTATTATTTTCTTCCTGCGTAAATAATGTTAATGAGGTGTATGAAGCATCAAAACTTGCCGAACCGGGAGTGGAACGCGGAAAAAATATCGAATTATTTTTTAGCGAGGATGGAATTGTAAAAGTCAGAGTTACCGCTCCAACAGTTACACGTTATTTGACAGATAATCCATATACCGAATTTAATGATGGACTAAAAGTTGATTTTTTTAACGACAGCCTTCGTGTTACCAGCAACCTTGTAGCAAATTATGGTGTGCGGTATGAAAATGAATTAAAAACAATTATGCGCAACGACGTGCAGGTAGTGAACGAAAAAGGTGAGCACCTCAGCACGGAAGAATTGATATGGGACGAGCGAAAACATATTATTTATTCAGATAAATTTGTAAAGATCACCACGCCCGATCAGGTTTTATATGGTGAAGGAATGGAAGCAGATGAGCAATTGACGAAATATATAATCAAAAAACCTCAGGGCACTTTAAAGACAGATATGGAGCAGTGAGCAGTTGGCGGTCTCACTCAGTTGGCAGTCTCAGTTGGCAGTCGCAGTCGCAGTTGCCAGTTGGCAGTGGGCAGCAGGCAGTTCCAACCCTTCGCACCCTCCACACCTTGTTAACCTTTAAAACCCTGCCAACCTTGTAACTTTGCAACTCTAAACCTTCGCACTATGAATATGTATCTACGCCTCATGAAGATCTTTGAAGTGATGTGGCTGGTTGCCGCTGCAGTTTCGCTCTTTATGGCAATATCCAGAGGAATGAACGGCCAATCTTACGGCAACTACATTTACATTACCATTTTTACTTCCTGTGTCGCTTTGTTTATGTATTGGTTTAAGAAGAAGAACAGAAAGAAGATGGAGGCCTATTACAAGAAGAAGGAGCAGGAAAAACAACCATAAGATTCGAAGGGAGAAGAATCGAAGATTTGAAGGGAAGGAAAATAAGACACTTTTCAACCTTTTCTTCCTTCCTTATTTCCTTATCCTTCGAATCTTTTGTCTCAATCCTATCTAGCTCCCCCCTTTAATAATCCGAATTTGCTAATCGACCGCCCATCTACTACCTTTGCAACCCCTGTATAAAATAAACAAGCAGGAAATTATGCTCATTTCAAAAATTCGGAAATATTCGTGGGTGGCCGTAGCTCTCATAAGCCTTTGTTTGATCGGTTTTTTGGTTCAGGATGCGACAAATTCAAATACCGGCATGTTCAGTAAGAACAAGATACCTGATTATGGAAACATTGCAGGAAAGGAGATAACCCAACAGGAATTTGCAGAGCGTCGTGGGCGTTCGGTGCTGGAATACCTTACCTTCAACAACCAGGTAATTGCCTATGAGCAGGGTCAGTATCAGATCGACCCTAAAACACAGTTTGAGATCGGTGAGCAATCATGGAACGATTTCGTGAATGAAAAAATAATTGAGGACCAGCTCGAAAAATTGGGACTTACCATTACCGATGATGAATTCAGCAACCTCATCTACGGCCCTGATCCTCATCCGGCAATAAAAAATTATTATATGCGCTATTCTCAAACAGGCCAATACGATCCAAGCATTTTGCCGGAAATCGTAAAGCAGGTTTCAGATCCTGAGGTTCAAAAAAACGATCCCCAGGCACGCCAGGAATATTATCAGTTTATTGCACGCGAAAAATATGCGAAGCGTGATTATATGCAAAACAAATATATGTCGCTGTTTAGCAAAGCTACTTATGTTCCGGAATGGATGGCTAAACATAATTATGAGGTTGCCAATACCAGGGCAAATTTTGCATTTGTTAATCTGCCATATGAACAAATTGCTGATTCAACAATTACTGTTTCAGAATCAGAATTAAAAGAATATTACAACGAAAACAAAAATAAATACAAGCAAACAGAAGGAAGGGTATTGGAATATGTAACATGGGAATTTCTTCCAACATCTGCCGACAGTGCAAATACACTTATGCTGTTAAATCAGAGTGTTGAAAAAATGAAAGCGGCTAAAGATGATTCAATTTATATGGCCACTCGTTCGGAAGATGAAGAAAGATTTGGTCGCTCAAATTATAGTCGCTCCGATCTCTATGCAAAAGGTGTTGACTCAAGTATAGTTGATTCGTTTTTTGCAAAGCCAGTTGGAAGTTTGGTAGGACCATTTTTCAATGCCGGTTATTATAAAGTTGCAAAAATTAAAAAGAGAGAAAATATGCCCGACTCTGTTGACGCAAGGCATATTCTCATTGCAGTTACACAAGACCGCGATAGCGTTACGGCAAAAAATTTAGCAGATAGTCTTTATGGATTAATTAAAGGAGGAACCGACTTTGCGCAGCTTGCGGTTCAGTATTCTGATGATCAGGGTAGCCAGACAAAAGGTGGCGAACTCGGCTGGCTGACTCCGGCAGTTGATTACGTTCCTCAATTCCAAAATTATATTTTTAAAACAGGTAAGGAAGGGAATATTGAGATAATCAAAACTGATGTTGGTTATCATATCATCGAAATAAAGGAAATAAAAAATAATAAAGACTTTGTAAAAGTTGCATACCTCAGTAAAAAGATAGTTCCCGGAAAAGAAACAATCGACTCACTTGAAAAATTATCAGGAAGATTTTACGAAAAATATCAAAACCCTGAAAGTTTTGAGCAAGGAGTAACTGAAAATCGTATGATGAAAAAAGTCACCCAACCGCTTACGAAAAATCTTTATGAAATAACCGGCTTACCAGAAACAAGGGAAATAGTTTTATGGGCATTTAATGCCGAGAAAAATGAATTCAAATATTTCAACATGAGCAATCGCATTGTGATCGCTTATGTTAAGGATGTTAAGGTGAACGGAATAGCGGAGCTTGAAAATGTAAAAGAACAGGTGGAAATAGAGGTGATCAAACAAAAGAAAGCTGAAATACTTAAAAAGAAATTTGACGACAATATGAAAGGCGCTACCGATTTATTGTCGGTGTCAAGGGCAATGAACATCAAAATTGATTCTGTTCCAAATGCAACACGGGCAAATGGTTATGCTCAGGTTATCGGTCTTGAGCCCAAAGTAATAGGAACAGTATTTGGCCTCGGTTCAGGAAAAATGAGCAAAACAATTGACGGAAACAGGGGAGTTTATATCACTCAATCTTTGGAGATAATTCCTGCAGTCGAAACACAGGATTATACACTGAATAAAAATCAGCTGACCTATTCATTGCAAAATAAATTTCAGGGCCAGGGCATGTTGCTGGAGTTGAAAGAGAAGGCCAAAGTGGAAGATAATCGCTACTTTTTTGGCGATTAAAACTTTTATTGATTTTGCGCCGTTATGCACTTAAACTCAACAGGTGGATCTCGTAAATAAAGTTGCTCAAAGCGGTATCATTAGTTTTGATCTGGAAGAATACTTTCCTGATCCCGCTGATATTATTGCTTTCGATTTAAAAGATTACCTCTTTAAAGGATTAATTCTAAGGGAAAAAGATTTCAGGGAGGCCCTTGGACAAATCAACTGGGAAAACTATTCCGGAAAATATCTTGCTATTTTTTGTTCTGCTGATGCCATTATTCCTAACTGGGCATATATGCTTATTGCTTCAGGTGCACAGCCTTTTGCAAAAGAAATAATAATGGGTAATGTTGACGAGGCTATTAAAAGAATTTATTCTGAAAAATTATCCGGGTTAAATATTGAGCAATTTAAAGATCAACGTGTCGTTATTAAAGGATGCAGCGATAAACCGGTGCCCGTTGATGCTTATCTTGAAATAACAAAATTGTTGAGGCCCGTTGCAAAAAGCATCATGTACGGCGAACCTTGTTCAACAGTACCAGTATTTAAGAAAAAAGGAATCAATTGAAAAAAACGTACTTACTTCTTTTTGGCGCAGTGGCAGGTATTGCCATTTTTGTGGCCCTTGCTTTTGCAGGAAATTCCGATACTGCAAAAAATAATGGATCAAATTCAGGTTCCGATACGCTGCGCAATCTCGCAGACAATGTTAATACAATAAAATATTTTGCAGTTAAAATACCAACGCAGATTTCATTTGCCGGGGAGTCGGTGCCTTTAAGTGATTTTGAGGTAAAAGAGCGCCTCGATCGTGAATTGACAAGCAATGGATACTGGCACTCAAATACAATTCAGAATTTAAAACTCGCCAACAGATGGTTTCCTACAATTGAAAAAATATTAAAAGAAAATAATATTCCCGACGATTTTAAATACCTCGCAATGGCTGAAAGTGGATTGCGTAATGTCATATCACCTTCAGATGCACACGGCTACTGGCAGTTTTTAAAAGGCACCGCCGATCAGTATAAATTAACCGTAACGGCAGAAGTGGACGAACGCTACGATATGGAAAAATCAACCGTAGCTGCAACCAAATACCTCAACGATGCATACACTAAATTCGGCAACTGGACATTAGCTGCTGCTTCTTATAACGCAGGTATGGGCGCTATTGAGGGAGCAGTAAATTTTCAAAAAGAAAATACCTACTACGACCTTTATTTAAAAGATGAAACTTCAAGATACATTTTTAGGGCACTTGCATTTAAAATAATTTATGAAAACAGTGGCGACTATGGATTTTTTTTAACAAAAGAAGATCTCTATGACCCTTTGGAATATAAAACTGTTAAAGTAGATACCACCATCACCAACCTTGTAAACTTCGCTGAAAAATATAATACTAATTTCAAGACAGTGAAGTATTATAACCCCTGGTTGCGGGCAACAGCCCTCACCGTGAAAAAGGGCGAATCTTACGAGATCAAACTACCGGTTACTGCATCGCTTAAACAATAAGTGGAAGATGCGGACATAACACCCAATTTATTATCGCCTCCGATTTTAAAAGTCAACCAGCCTGGTATAGCTGTTCCTGCTCTTCAAAAGAATACTTTATTTTTACTCCCCGGTAAATGGAAATAAAAAAGTTAAGTGTAATTGTTCCTGCCTTTAACGAGGAAAATACCATTCAAACTATACTTGCCACACTGTCCAAAGTAAAGTTGATGAATGATATTGCAATGGAGATCATTGTAGTTAACGATTGTTCGAAAGATAATACCGCAGGCAAATTATCTGATTTTATTAATTCAAACCCTCAATTGAATATTGTTTCATTGCATCATGAAATAAACAAGGGAAAGGGAGCTGCCTTACATACCGGGATAAAAAATGCAACTGGAGATTTTATCATCGTTCAGGATGCCGATCTTGAGTATGATCCCCATGAATTTAATATTTTGCTTAAACCTGTAATTGAAAGAGACGCTGATGTTGTTTATGGTTCTCGGTTTATGGGTGGTAATCCGCATCGTATTTTATTTTATTGGCATTCCATCGGTAATAAATTTCTGACCGCTTTTTCCAATATGTTCAGCAATCTCAATTTAACGGACATGGAAACCTGTTATAAACTGGTGCGTGCAGAAATAATAAAATCTATTAAATTAAAAGAAAAGCGATTTGGTTTTGAACCTGAGTTAACCCAAAAGCTCGCGAAAGTAAATAACATTAAAATATATGAAGTAGGCATTTCATATTATGGCCGCACCTATGCAGAAGGGAAAAAAATAAATTGGAAAGACGGGCTCAGGGCCATATGGTGCATATTCCGTTATAATTTATTTTGACCTGAAAGACAAACGGAGTAATAC
>JBIOHA010000060.1:0-11784 GCA_044448625.1 Chitinophagales bacterium
AATAATGAGCACCCCAAGGTTAAGCAGATTTTTTTCAAAACTGATGAGGCTGTTGGTGCGGAATATATCGTTAAAAAGATCGCCCGTAACATTGCCAAAAAATCCGGCTATGAAATTTATAGATAATAAAAGATTGATCAGCACCAGCAATCCACTGGTGTCGGTTTTTATTTTACCCAGTTTCAGGAATAATATTATGAACATGATGACCACTGCCATCATTTCAAATTTCATCAAACTAAAAAATTCCTGCGACATAATTAATTTCTTTATCTGCTACCTAGAACCTTATTCATAATTATTTCTGTTCCGCTGTTGATCAGGTCGGTTAACAGAAATGGTGCAACACCAATTATTACGATACCAATTATTAAAATTGCCGATGCCAGCCGTTCATTCCATGTGGCATCATTTAAAATTTTGAAACTTTCATTTTTTACCGGGCCCAATAAAGTAGATCCGGTTGCTCTTAAAATATATACTGCTGTTACAACAATGCTAGCGCAAGCTAAAATTGTTGCAAACCGGTAAGCAGTTTCAGGATTTTGCCAGCTTCCCATAAATACAGTCATCTCTGCAGCAAATCCGCTGAACCCGGGCAGTCCCAGTGAACATAAACCTGCAATAATAAACACAGTTGAAATAAACGGCATTACTTTTAATAAACCGCCGAGATGTTCAACCATTCTGGTATGTGTTCTAGAATATATCATTCCAATTGCTGCGAAGAATAGGGCTGTCATTAATCCATGCGACACCATTTGCATCACTGCTCCATTCAATGCTGTTTGATTTAACATTCCTATTCCCAATAAAACAAATCCGCAATGTGATACAGATGAATATGCGTTGATATATTTAAGGTCCTTTTGCATTAAGGTGGCAAATGCGCCATAAATTATTGCAATGGTGGATAATAAAATGATTATTGGTTGATATTCATGTGCAGCTTCTGGCATTAAATACATGGCAACACGCAGGCATCCATAACCACCCAGCTTCATTGAAATACCGGCAAGGAACATCGATGCTGCAGTTGGGGCCGATGAGTGTCCGTCGGGCACCCAGGTATGAAAAGGAAAAATTGCAGTAAATATTCCAAAGCCGATAAATAAGAAGGGAAAAAATATTCTTTGTGCTTCTATCGGAATAAATTGACCTGCCGTTGTAGCAAGGTCGAAATTATTTCCTCCATAAAAATAAACGCCCATTAGTCCGACAAACACTAATGCTGATCCGCCCATTAACATGAGCGCAAGTTTCATTGCAGCATATTCTTTTTTTCCGCTTCCCCAAATACCGATCAATAAAAATTTTGGAATTACTGCGAGCTCAAGAAAGAAAAACATGGTGAACAGATCGAGAGAAATAAAAAAACCATACGCGCCAAGTGCGAGGAAGGTGAGCAGGAGAAAAAAATCTTTGCTCATGCGTTCTTCTTTCCATGATACCAGCACACCTGCCAGCACCACGCAGGCGGTAAGTAAGATCATGGCAATAGAAATTCCATCCACGCCAACATGATAATTAATATTCAACGCCGTGTACCAGGAATAATTTTGTTCGAATAAAAACTGGCTGGTGTTCCCATTGTTCCTTTCGGATAAATAAGTGCACAATAAAAATGCACCGGCAACCAATTGTAATGCTGCACCCAGGAAGGCAACCATCCTGATCTGCTTCTGGGTACTGCAAAAAATTATTGCGACTGCAGTGATAAAAGGTAATGCTATTAACAGGTTTAAATTCATTCCGGCATTAATTTCTTATTGTATCCAGTAAATAAATATTATTGCAATAAATATTATCCCCATAAAAAAATAGATCGAATACTGTTGTACTTTTCCTGATTGTAATCCTTTTATCGCTCCTGAAATTGCTGTGGTGGTATTGCCGATGAGGTTCATCGATCCATCCACAATGTTTTTATCGATCCAGGCGGCGGGTTTTCCAACGAGGTTAAATACTATTTTTTTGGTGACGAATTCATAAATTTCGTCGATATAAAATTTCTTGTAAGCAGCGGAATATAATCCCTTTACCGATGCTGCAATTTTGTTCGGGCGGTCGCTGCCGGTTTTATATAAATTCATTGCAACAAAAATTCCACCCAATCCGAGTACAACAGGTGCAATAGAAAACAGGATGTCAAAATGGCTATGCAAGATTTTTCCATCCGTAGAAACATAATTCCCGAAAGGAATAAAACCGGCAACTATTGATAAAGTTGCTAAAATGACAAGCGGCAGTTTCATTGATAATGTTCCTTCACCATGGTGACCGAGTAATTCAGTTTCCTTGTTCCAGAATATCGAAAAATATAAACGGAACATATAAAATGCTGTGAGGGCGGAAGTGATAAGCCCGGCAACAAATATTATTTTATTCGATTCAAATGCTGCATGCAGAATCATTTCTTTGCTGAAAAAACCTGCAAAAGGAGGAATGCCTGCAATAGCGAGGCAGCCGATCAAAAATGCGATATGGGTGATGGGCATGTATTTTCTTAATCCCCCCATATCTTTCATATCGTTGCTGTGCACAAGATGAATTACGGCACCGGCGCAAAGGAAAAGCAGCGATTTAAAAAATGCATGCGTAAATAAATGGAACATACCGGCAGTATATCCGGCGCCGTGTTCGCCGTAATTGCTCACACCGAGTGCGAACATCATATAACCAATCTGCGACATGGTAGAATATGCGAGGACCCTTTTAATATCCGTTTGCGTACATGCAATTATTGCTGCAAATAATGAAGAAAAAATACCGACGTATGCAACAATTTCCAGCGCACCCGACTCGGTGATGGCAAATGCCGGAAATAATCTCGCCACTAAAAAAACACCGGCCACTACCATTGTTGCAGCGTGAATTAATGCCGACACAGGTGTTGGGCCTTCCATTGCATCCGGCAACCAGATATGCAGGGGAAACATGGCTGATTTTCCTGCGCCACCGATAAATACCAAAGTGAGTGCCCAGGTAATTACCGAAATTCCTAAAAAGGAGCCGATATATTTCCCTACAAAATCTTCAGAGGTTAAGGTTTGAATGAGGGTTTGAAAATCAAATGTGTTTGCAGTAAAGCCTAGAATAAGAATTCCAATGAGGAAAAAGAGATCTGCAAAGCGTGTTACAACAAATGCTTTTTTGCTTGCCGCAACAGCAGATGGTTTATCATAATAAAATCCAATAAGCAGATAGGAAGAAACACCAACCAGTTCCCAAAAAATATAGATCTGAAATAAATTGGATGATAAAACAAGGCCGAGCATGGAAAACGTAAATAATTGCAGGTGCGAATAATACGTTGCAAACCGTTCTTCCCCCTTCATATATCCCAAACTATAAATATGCACCATCAGCGAAACAAAAGTTACCACCACGATCATCATCACAGAAATGGGATCCAGCAAAATTCCCATGTCGATTGAAAGGTTGTCGGTAAAGCGCAGCCAGGTATATTTAATTGGTTCTATGGTTTGATAAACACCGTTAGCAGAACCGTCAATAAAAAAATATTGGTATGCCGCATATATTGAAAGACCGGCAGAGATCGCAAGAAGCGTCGTGCACAATATCCCTGAAAAATTATTAAAAAATCTTTTACCAAATAAACCGGCAATTAAGAAACCGGCAAAGGGTAATATTGGAATGAGTAATATGTATTGGTAACTGTTCAAATGCTATTTAATTTTCATTTTTGTTTTCCTGATTCCATATCAAAACTTCATTTCCTCCGAATCCTCCACATTTATCGACCTGTGATTTCTATATATATTAATAATTATTGCAATGGCAACGGCAGCTTCAGCGGCAGCGATCGCAATAATAAAAATGGTGAAAAATACTCCGGTCAACTGATCGGGATAAAGATATTTATTGAAGGCCACGAAATTGATATTCACGCTGTTCAAAATTAATTCGATGGCCATGAGCATGGTGATCATATTTCGCCGTGTAAATAATCCGTATACGCCGATAAAAAATAATGCGGTGCTTAGAAATAATATATGAGTGATGGTTACGTGCATTAAACTTCTTCGGGTTTTGATTTGATGGCTATGGTGATACAACCCACCATTGCTGCCAATAATAAAATACTGATGACCTCAAACGGGAGGGCAAATCCTTTATCAGAATAATCCATCATTTGAGTGCCTATATTATTTGGTGATGCATCCAATTCTCCAACCGACGATGTAACAAAACCAAATTGATTGATCAATAAAAATGTAAGTATTAGTCCCGACAAAGCTGCTACCGAAGAAAAAACGATACGCCTCAAATTAGGCTTTGGCATTTCGAGACCGGCTTGCTGTGTGAGGAATATAGAAAAAATGATGAGTACTACAATACCTCCAACGTAGACGATGATCTGAACAGCGGCAACAAATTCTACATGCATCCAAAAATATAATCCCGCAACTCCTATTAATGAAAACAATAAAAATATGGCCGAGCGGAATATTTTAGGGGTGGTCATTGCCAATATCCCCGTTCCAAGAATAAATCCTGCCAATAAATAAAATATGATGTCGTATGCGGTCATTGTTTAGGTTGTCAGGGTTAACAAGGTTGTCAGGGTTAACAAGGTTGTCAGGGTTTTCAGGGTTGTCAAGGTTTTCAGGGTAATGTGCTAATTAAATTAATGTGCTGATATGCCAATTAACAGCCAAAAAAAAATAGTCAAATTTGTATTTTTTCACTTCTCACTTCTTACTTCTTACTTCTCCATTCCTCATTCTATTCCTTCCCTTATCTTGCTTCCCGGCAAATTTAAAACTTTGGTCAGCTCGCTTCTGTCGTACACACTATGTTCGAAAGTTTGAGCCATTTTAATTGCATCGGTCGGACATGCAATGATACATAAATTGCACATCGTGCATAATTCCAAATGATAAACAAATTTGTCGATCGCTTTTTTCTTTTTTCCTTCTGGGGTGATATCAAATTTGGTAACTATTTTAATTGTTCCATTGGGGCAGGCTAATTCGCAGGCCGTGCATCCGGTGCATGCATGTTCATTATTTTCATTATGCAGCATGATCACCTCTCCCTTAAACCTTTCAGGTAATATTGGTTTTTCTTCCGGATATTGCTGGGTGATTATTTCTTTGTGATGTGTAAAATAATAACCCGTTCGCCGCATACCGGTGAGGAGGGACTTTACTCCGTAATAAACTTCTTTTATGTATTTGATTAAGTTCATCTTTTATTTGCTCGTAAACCTGCCTGCCGGCAGGCAGGCTCGCGATTTTGCCACGAAGGCACAAAGGCACGAAGGTTCGCTAAGTTTGTATAATTGTGTTTTATTGTTTATTCTACTTTTTTTGTCTCGATAATTTTAATAACGAGCAGGATCAACTGCCTACTGCGACTGTCCACTGCCAACTGGTTCAAAAATACCACCCCTCAATTGCAATAAATGTTGCCAGCAATAAATTGAACATGGAAATCGGCAACAAATATTTCCATTCCAGGTTTAATAACTGATCGATGCGCAAACGAGGGAATGTCCAGCGGAACCACATGATCACGAAAATCAGAAAAAATGTTTTTCCGATGAACCACAATGATGAAGGAATATAATCCATCACGTGATTAAAGCCCTGCCAGTTGCCGATATGCAATGGCATCCATCCCCCCAAAAATAAGGTGGCGCCCAATGCGCATACGATAAATATATTCACATATTCCGCTAAAAAGAACAATGCGAATTTCATTCCTGAATATTCGGTGTGAAAGCCTGCCGTTAATTCCGATTCTGCTTCGGCAAGATCAAAAGGTGCACGGTTTGTTTCTGCTGTTACCGCAACGATGAAAATAACAAATGCAATTATAACCGGAATATGTCCTTTGAACAACCACCATCCATCCTGTTGCGATTCAATAATTTTTGAAACAGAAAGGTCGCCAGCAAAAATTACTACAGTTAAAATAGAGAGGCCTGCACTCAATTCATAACTCACGATCTGAGCTCCACTGCGCATTGCACCCAACAATGAATATTTATTATTGCTTGCCCATCCCGCCATTAAAATTCCAATTACTCCGATAGAAGAAACAGCACTGATATATAAAACGCCGATATTAATATCCCAGATGCCGAAATTTTTTGCGAATGCCAAAGGTGCAAGTGCAAGCATGGCAGCGATCATAACAACAAATGGAGCGAGGTTGAATAAAAATCTATCTGAACCTGTAGGTGTCAAACCTTCTTTTACCAATAATTTTAATGTATCGGCCAGGGTTTGAAACATTCCCTTTGGGCCAACACGGTTAGGGCCCAAACGCACCTGCATATAAGCAGAAACTTTTCTTTCCATCATGATGAGCACCAACCCGAGTACTGCAAATAATCCAATGCATAAAGTGCCCACAACAATAAATTCAATAAGCAATGCCAATGTGGAATTAAATATTGAATTTAACCACTGATCAAAACTATTTGCTATTTGTTCGAAAGAAATCAAGTATCAAGTATCAAGTATCAAGTATCAAGTATTTTGGCTCTATCTATCAATATCGGGAATTACTAAATCAAGTGTTCCCATTACTGCAACCATATCACCAATTTTTTGTCCACGGCACATATGATCCAATGCTGATAAATTTGAAAATCCGGGTGAACGGAATTTAATTCTATATGGTGTCATTCCACCTTCACTCACTATATACACACCGAAATCACCACGTGCGGTTTCTACCCTGGAATAAAATTCTCCCTTCGGTAATTTTAAAACTGCTTTTGTTTTTGCCTGAAAATCACCTTCAGGAATATTATCAATTAACTGATCGATGATATGAAGCGACTGAACCATTTCTTCCATGCGTACGAGATATCTCGCAAAACAATCGCCGCCGGTTTCTATCACTTCATTGAATTGTACCTCGTTGTAACAATCGTAAGGATATAATTTTCTGATATCGCAGCTAACACCACTTGCACGTGCAACAGGACCTGAGCAACCGTATGATACCGCATCTTCTTTGCTGATAAATCCAACACCCTTCATCCTGTTTTGAAAAATAACATTGCCGGTAACCATCTGGTGATATTCGTGCACCTTCGATCTGAAAAATGCGACAAATTCTTTAACATCTTTTTGAAAGTCAGGATGCAGGTCGCCCATTAAGCCGCCGGGTACGATATAATTCATCGTCAATCTTGCGCCGCAGGTTTTTTCCATGATATCATTTATCATTTCGCGTTCACGGAATGCATGAAAAAATGGTGTGATGGCGCCAATATCCATTGCCATTGCTCCCCACCATAATTGATGTGAAGCAATTCTTGTTAATTCATCCAATAAAACACGAATTACCTGTGCTCGTTTTGGAATTTCTATCTGCAAACCTTTTTCTACTACAAGTGCGCAACCGTGATTATTAATATGAGAAGATAAATAATCCATCCTGCTGGTAACATAAATAAACTGGCGATAACTTAAACTCTCACACATTTTTTCTATGGAGCGATGAATATAACCGAGATGCGGTTCAATTTTTTTAATTGTTTCGCCGTTGAGTGTAATAATTAAATGCAACACACCATGCGTAGAAGGATGTTGCGGCCCGACATTAATTACCAGGTCGCCAAGTTCGGTGGTTGTTATTTCTTCAATCATGGTTGCTCGTAAACTCGCGGAACAGCCATAGCCACAAAGACGCAAAGGCACGAAGGTTTCACGAATTTTATTTAGTTGTATTCTATTTTTTACTCACTCATCAAATGAGTAATGAGTAATCAGTAATGAGTTTGAAACACCTTTCTTATTTTAAATTCCACACTCACTTCATACTTCACACTTCATACTTCACACTTCATACTTCTCACTTCATACTTCTCACTTCATACTTCTCACTTCATACTTCCTATATACTTCTCCTTACAGTTTTATCATATTGACTGGATCTTCAAAATCCTTCCTCAAAGGCCAACCCTGGTAATCGTCGGTTAAAAATAAACGGCGAAGGTCGGGGTGATTAATAAATCTTACTCCGAAAAGATCGTATGATTCACGTTCATGAAATTCTGCTGTTTTCCAGATATCTGAAACAGTTTCTATTTCAGGATTTTCCCTGTCGAGTTTTGATTTTACAACAACAATATGGCGATGTGTTGTCGATTCAAAATGATATACCATGCTCAAATGTGTTTTCCAGTCAACGCAGGTAACACAAAATAAATAATCGAATAAAAGCTCGTTGTCATTAAATAACATTTGAGCAAAATCTTTAAACCGGGCAGGTTCAATATTCAGATTGAGATATTCTCCTCCTTCTTCAAAAGTTATAGAGGGTTCAATAGTGGTCAGTTTTATTTTTAGCGCTTCAATGTTCATGCATAGGATCTGGATCGTCAACAAATTTTTCGATAAACATTTTTTCCCTTTTTCCGCCTGCCTTTATTTTATGCTGCAAAGAGATGAGGGCGTGCAACAATGCTTCGGGCCTTGGTGGGCATCCGGCAACATAAACATCTACCGGTATTACATGGTCGGCGCCTTTTACAACGCTATAGGTATTATAGAAAAAAGGTCCGCCACTGGTGGCACAGGCACCCATGGCGATCACATATTTTGGATCCGGCATCTGGTCGTAAAGGCGTTTGAGCACCGGGGCCATCTTGTTTACAATCGTTCCGGATATAATAATTACGTCGGCTTGCCTCGGAGTTGCTCTTGCCACCTCAAAGCCAAACCGGCTCCAGTCGTATTTTGCACTTGCGGTGCTCATCATCTCAATAGCGCAACAGCTGGTTCCGAAAACCAGGGGCCAGAGTGAATTTGAGCGGGCCCAGTTAATAACATCATCCAGCTTGCTTAAGAGGATACCCCCGGAAGCCGAAGGGACAACCTCTCCCGGAAACGGTTCCTGTTTATTATCCTTTTCTTTTACATCCATTTTAAAGCACCTTTTTTATGAGCGTATAAAAAACCAGCAAACAAGATGAAAAGGAAGATCACCGCTTCAAGAAATGCGAACATACCGAGTTTTTGAACTGTAACTGCCCAGGGATAGAGAAAGATGAGCTCGACATCAAAAATGAGAAAGATCAGTGCAAAAAGATAATATCCCACATTGAATTGTATCCAGCTTGGCCCTATGGTCGGCACGCCACATTCATACGGTTCACCCTTTACCTTGTTTTTTGATGCTTTCAACACCAGCTTCGACAAAAGAATTCCTGCCGCAGAAAATGCAACAGCTGCTAAGATCAAAACTAAAAGTGAGGCCGGACCCATAAAGTGCGGCTAAAATAGAGATTGCCCAACGATTCGGCAAATCGTTTTATGAATAATTTGTGATTGTAACCAAATATGCCGGAATTTTATTTTGATGTGTGAAAAACCGTCCTGCATTAAGGTTTTGTTTGCAGATTTCTTTACAATAAGGGAAAACTATTTTCACAATCGGGTTCAAAACCGCTGTTCATTAATTCTAATTGAAGATTTTAAGAACAAACAATAAATACAAACTAAACTTAACATTAAGTTAAATAACAGGCAATCCAGCCTATTTACATTTGCAAAACCTAAACAAGATAATATGCAGAATAAACCCATCTTGCTATTCGTCATAGCAATGCTCAGCAGTGTAATGTTATTTGCACAAACTGAATCCACCTTTACTCCAACCATTAAAGTAAAAGCATTGGTGCATTCAAGATTTGAAGCTTCGCTGACAGACAGCGTTGATGTTCAAAATAAATTCCTTGCAGATCGTGTAAGAACAAATTTCAGGATGCGCAGGATCGAGTTGAGGACCGATATCAAGCTGAATGATAAATTTAGTGGAGTGGTGCGCATTCAATTACCTGAATTGAAGGGATCGAATATCGGCAGAACGATTGAGCTTGCTTATATGGAATTTAAATGCAAGGATGGATTTCAGATCAGGGCCGGACAATTTAAATTACCCTATGAACTCGATGAGTTAACGAGTCATGAAGACCTGCGCATGATCGATCGCGGTACAACAAGTGTGCTATTTGTGAATAATAGTCTCGCATCTTATCAGCCGGGAATTATGATCTTCGGAAATTTCTTTAAGGAAACAACACCGTTGAATTATTATCTCGCCGCGGTAAATGGCAGCAATCGTGCAGTGAATTATGACGACAACTCACAAAAAAATCTTGCGGCACGTTTGGAATATTCATTTATTAAAGGAATTCGGCTTGGGGTAAATGGCCAATATGTCGCGATAAAAGATACCAGTTCAAATTCATACGGCGTTGATCTCAGCATTCAAAAAAATATCACACCAAAAACAAAATTAATTGTGGAGGGAGAATATATAAAAGGAATAAGCACAACTTCATTTGTTTTGGATACCAATGAAATTTCAATTGATGAATTTGCCATGGGCGGTTATTTCGGGCAGGTATTATTTAAAATTGATATTAATAAAACCTGGTGCAAAACATTTGAGATAGGAGGAAAATTTGAAAATACCGATCCCAATACCACCGTCGACGCTAATGACTTTACAACAATAACCGGCGATATCGGGTTTACATTTCTTCCTGATAACACCGCAAGACTGCAATTGAATATTGTGAACACCAAATGGGCATCAGCTATTTCTCCGGGAGGAATTGACAGCTCGAATATTTTCCTGGCGCAGTTTCAGTTGAAGATTTAGATATAATAGTAATTTGGATAACCATAAAAAATAAAGGCTGTTCTAATTAGGCAGCCTTTATTTTTTTAAAATTGGAAATATTATTTCATCTTCACCAGCATTTCATTTTCTGCTTGCAAATTATTTTGTGTTATGACCAGTTGATAAACACCGACAGGCAAATCTGAAATATCTACTTTTTCGCCGGCATTTATTTGAGCGGATTTTTGATAACTGCCAGAAGCGGAATAAATATCTATATTTACTTTTTCTCCATTGTCATATTCAGCATCGGAAAACAATAATGTGAAAAACGTGGAAGCGGGATTCGGATATATTCTGTAAAAGTCCTTATTTACTCCCAACTTTACATATGGTTCCATTTCAATCATAAAATAGCCACAAGAGTTAGCCGGAACTTTCACACAAACACCGTCCGTAATACCCCAGCCTCCCGAACATGTTCCGGTATTTTCTTCTTCTGATGTTTCAGTAATTTCAAACCTGTTCTCATAAGGAGCGTTTAAATCAAACGGATCGTTACAGGAATTATAAAAAGTGTTTATATTAAATACTTCACTTTTTCCTGAAGTGGAATATGGCTGTTCAGCATCTACAGAATAAATCATAATAGTATGATCATGTAGAGAAATTTCAGCGGGGCTATAAAAATTCTTCACGTCATTCGGGTCAATATAAAAAGTTTGTGTAGTAGGTCGGGTATTTGAATAAACAAAATATACCTCATAGCTACTCTCTTTAATAAAAACCGTAGGGGGTAGATTGGGATTTCCACTATACATTGTAGTTGTGGTTTTTAAATATTTTTTATCCCCTTCAAAGATCTCATCCATTAAGGTCATGTCGTGATAAACGGTTCTCGGCGCATAATGATTTTCAATCATTAAACCATCGCAATCATCAATAAGCGTAAGCTCAATTTGATCCTGCCGGTCTGTTGGAGTCATTAAATCTGTTGATACTCCGCCGAGGAAATTCTGCCAGGTAGCATAAGTGAAAAAATTATCCCTTGCCAGAGCAACAAAATTCAATTTTATATTTTTCATCAGCCATTCCTGTGTAACATAAGCCTGTAAAAAACTATTGGCCACAACACCTACGAAGGCTTCCTTATCCGGATCTTTCTCC